>MHBF01000081.1:64350-89988 GCA_001803225.1 Lentisphaerae bacterium GWF2_44_16
CATGAACGAGAAGAAGTTTCCCGATTTCTGGATAGCCGGAGAATATGAGGAGACGCTTCTTGAACTTGCGGGCGCGATATCGAATGACAGGCATTTTGATATGATACCGGGGGTTATTCATCCCGGGAGAAAATTTAACAGGGATGAAGGGTTTGCTTCCGTTTCAGACCTTGACGAACTCCCGAGGCCTCTTTTCGAGCATCTTCCCATGCAGAACTATTCCGATCCGGTCTGCGGGCTGCCTTCTCCCAGCGCGCAAAGTTGGCTTTCCAGGGGATGTCCTTTCAAGTGTTCGTTTTGCGTATGGCCTCAGCTGATATATGGAAACAGGGCATACAGGCCAAGGGATATTGACAAGGCCCTTGACGAAGTGGAACACCTTATAGAATCTTACGGATGCGAATCATTTTACTTTGATGATGACACCGCCAATATAGGCGAGGACAGGATGCGGGAACTCTCGGATAAAATCAGGGGCAGGGGCCTTGACAAATATCCCTGGTCCATCATGGCGCGCGCTGACTGCATGAGCGATTCCATGCTGGAAAATCTCGCCGCCGCCGGCCTTTATTCCATTAAATACGGAGTGGAGAGTGTTTCACCTGAACTTCTTGACTCGTGTGAAAAGGGGACCAAGTTTGACAAGCTTACAAGGGCAATAGAAAAAACCAAATCACTGGGCATCAAATTACATCTGACTTTCACGTTCGGGCTTCCCGGCGAGACTTACGAAACTATTATGGAAACAACCCGTTTTGCCGTAGAGACCGCTCCCGAGTCAGCGCAATTCTCAGTATGCACACCTTTTCCGGGAACTAAATTTTATGACGAATGCGTGAACAACGGATGGCTTGTTACAACAGACTGGTCACGCTTTCTGGGAAGCGGTGAGGACACTGTCATTGAAACGTCTTTCCTTTCGGCATACTATCTGAGAAAAGCTTTTGAGGAAGCTCTTTCCACATGGAAAGGCTTTGTGGATAAAAGGCTGGAAGAGAGAAAAAAGAAACTTCTCGTCTCCATGATAGAACGAATCAACAAAGGCGAAAAATGGGCGTTTAAAGGTGAAACAGATTTTGCCGATTTTATCTTTGGTTCCGACTTTAAAACTGTTTTTACTCAAAGTATGACGGATGAAAACACCGCCGATTTCATTGTTATCGCATCAAGGCATGACGAAGAAAAAATCTACAGAAAACTGAAAAGAAGTTTTCCCGGTCTCCCCGAAACGCTAAGGGTTTTTAACTGATATTTTTTATTTTTCCGGAGCGTCGCCCCAGTCGGGGACATTCAAGGTTTCTCCGTCTTTTAACGCTGACTTATGTGCCATTACACCCATCGCCATGTATCTGGCGGCTTCCCATGCGTTAATTGCGGGCTGGCGTTTATTGGCTATCGCGTCAACAAATTCATTCACCAGATAAGGATGAGAACCCTTGTGTCCATGCGGAACGAAATCGGCGTTTTGTTCGTCAGGAGCTTTGCCTTCGTTATAGACGGAAAGAAATGCTTTCTCCACTTCCGGCGGCAAACGGTCTCTCATTTCCTCATCGGAAATTTCGATTTTATTCAGTGGCGTAGCGCTTAATGGCGCTGTACGCCCGTTTTCCATCCATTTGTTTTCGGCGTAGGAAGCTTTTGTTCCCATTATCCTGAAAGCCTCAGAGCCGGCTGTGCCGACTTCCCTGAATTCGCATATCCTGACAGTCGCGCCGTTGCTCATCTTAAAAATCGCCGTTTCATTGCTGAAAGCGTCATCAGCAAAAAAAGGATCATCATTTCTGTTGGCATAGCCGTAAGCGGTAACTTTAACGGCATGTGCTTTCATTACACATACAGGGCCGGAAGTAGAATGAGTAGGATAATGCATCGGGCCGTTTTTTATTCCCCGTTTCCTGTATTCGAGCTTTGCCTTTTCTGCCCATTCCCTGCCGGATGCGCTCGCTTCCCGGCGTTCCTGAACTTTCCTCAGAGAACACCCCAAATCCAGATCATGAAAATATTCACCCTCCGCATAAACGAAATCACCGAAAGCCCCTTCAGCGGCTTTTTTCCGGCAGAACATGGCTTCGGGATGGAAGAATGTAGTTTCGCCAAGCATATATGACATGCCGGTTTTTTTGCAGGCGCTTATGATTTTATCGCACCAGTCGAGAATTTCACCCCCGTCCGGAACTGAAATTATGGGGACAGCGCTGTAAACATGTTTTCCGGCTTCCATCGCCTGAACGCATTGCGGCGCGTGGAGCCACGGCTGAGTAATCATAACCAATGCGTCGATATCGCTCCTGCATATATCGTCCAGAGACGCGTAAATATCTTTAGGGTTGAACTTTTTCTTCCAGGATTCTTTCTTCGCGAATTTTTCTATTCTCTCCGGTTCGCGGTCGCACAACGCTATCCTGTCAACCAGAGGATGGCTTCTGAATAAATCCGCGAACGCCGAACCGAAAGCCCCAAGACCGACTAAACCGATACTGATACCCATAAGAAACTCCTTGTTTTTATCTTATATTGAAATCATTATTATGCCCGCGAGGGCAAATAAAAAACCTGTCCGGACGCCAGCCCCTGATTTTTCCCTTATTATAAAAATGCTGTACAGGAAAAAAATGAGAATGGAGACCGCTATTGAAGCCGGATAAACAATTGATGTCATGTTTCTGGCGGACATTATATCAAGGCTTTTATACAGGGTTACTTGTCCAAGAAGCCCTGCTAAAGCATAAGAAAACGCAGGCAGAAAAATAAATTTGACGTTAGAGCTTTTTAAAAGAAAGTATAATATCCAGAACAGAAAAGCTGAAAGACTGTAAACGGGGACTCTGAGAGACGCGTTGTCATGCCACCCTGTCCAATGTGACGGCATTGTGCTGAATGCCTGAGATATACCCAGAAATATGAAAGCTGAAAGCGCAAAAAGAAACCATTTCTTCCCATTCTTTTTATCGGGATCGGATAGACTTTCCGATTTTTTCATACCGAACATGAAAAGACTCAGCAGAATTGTGATGAGTCCGAGAACCTTGAATAAAGTAATTTTTTCATCCCATAAAATGAACGATGCTATAAAGGGAATTATCATGGCTGACTGGGCTATTGTCCATATTATTCCATGATGCCCGTCATTGTTCATCGCGTTTTTCATGAACAGGAAACCTGTAGACCCGAGAAAAGCCACCCCCGTCATGACCGCAAGCAACTGAAGAGTCCCGGAAAAATCTCCCGAGATGATTTTTGTATAATCAGGAAGAAATGCCCATGCTCCTGCCGCGCAGAAAAAACTGGATAAAAGCATGAACGCATGGAAGTTTTCTTTCCTGCTCACAGTGCGGCTGAAGATAATCCCTACAAGCCCCCACAGGACCCCCGTAATGAATATAAGTGTTAATCCGCTGATCATAGTATTTGTCTTATAGTTATAAATTTACTATAATTATAATACAGACAGTTACTTATTGACAATAACATAAAAAAGAGATAAGTTATAAAAAACAGGTATTAATAAACAATGCTTAATTTTTCAATAACCCACATAGGCATATACAGGAAAGCGGAAAAGTTTATACAGACCGTCTCATGTCCGTGGATAACTTTTTATGTCGGCGGCTGCAAATACCTTAAAGTCCACTTACCGGACGGAAAGCTCCTCAGAGAAGAAAATTCCGGCACAGGGGCTTATCTGGGCATAAGGCTGCCGGGAATGAAAATAGATTTTGAGATGGGGAAAAAACGTGAGAACTGGGTTATTATGCTGAAAGATATGCCCCTCGCTTACTCTCAGAACAAATTGAATGCCGAATTCATGAATGGAACGGAAAGCATATTCCTGCCGTTTTTTGTGAATGTTCCTTTCGAGCGTGTCGCGGGATGGCAGATGGAATTGAAGCGCATACAGGAGGCTTATTTAAATCCGACGCCGAAAAATTCATTGCGCGCCCGTCTGGGAGTTATGAATATTTTAAGATTTATGATTGACGAAACCGCCGATACTCTGGCATATTCTCCGGTGGAAAAACTGAAAAACCTTATAGATGAAGATAGAAATTTTTCAAGAAGCATTTTGGAACTCAGCAAATCATGTTCATGCAGCGCGGATCATTTGCGGGGGCTCTTTCAGGAACGCTATCAGATAAATCCTCTGGCTTACAGAAATCAGAGGCGCAAGGCGTTCATAATGGAACTCATCGCGAACAGCAACCTTTCTGTCAAGGAAATCGCGGTCAGGTCTGGATTTAAATATCTCTCACATTTTTGCCTGGCCTTTCAGAAGGAATACTGTATTTCGCCGAAAGAAGGTATAAGACGTTTCAGGCATCTTGCTGGCAAAAATAAATAAACGCGATAGAATAATGTTTTTAAAGGGTTTTAGATTTTTATATGAAAAACAATTATCTGATTACAATTATTTTTGTGGTTTTATCTCTGCAATCCGTCGTTTTTGCCGCGACCGCGAAGAAAGAAAATACAGTCCGGCAGGAGATGTTCGAGGAAAAAACAGACCCCCTGCGCGAAAAGGCCAAGGCTGGCGATGTGGATGCGCAGATGCAATTAGGCAATGAATATTTTTATGGAGAAAAGAGGCCTAAAAATTACACGCTTGCCGCATTCTGGTACGGAAAAGCGGCGCAGGCCGGAAACGCTGCGGCACAGTTTAATCTGGGACTATGCTACGAGCAGGGCGCGGGTTTGCAAAAAAGCGCGTTTCATGCTTTCCAATCTTATAAAAAAGCGGCCGAAGGCGGCATTGCGCAGGCTAAATTCAACATGGCGTTATGCTATGTCCACGGCATCGAACCTGAAGAGGCAAATAAAACACCGCCTATCTTTCCGGACCATGAAAAAGCTGAAAAACTTCTGATGGAACTTTCTGAAAAAGGTTTTCCTCCGGCGACACGGGAGCTTGCCTCTCTTTATCTCTCCAGAGAAAATGCCGATACCGAACTTAAAAATAAAGCTTTTCAAATGCTGAAAAAGTCGGCGGCAGACGGAGACGGTGCGTCCATGAGACTGCTGGCGGATTGTTATTATGACGGCGTCGGCGGAGTTAAAAGCGAGGAAAAAATGATATTATGGCTGAAGAAAGCCGCTGAGAGGGGAGATATGGAAGGACAGGCGAAGCTTGCTTACTGTTACGAGTATGGAAACGGGGTCAAACCCAATCCCGAAAAAGCTTTCAGCCTTTTTAAAAACGCCGCTGAAAAAGGCCTTCCCATGGCCCAGGTTAAAATGGGGGATTATTATTCAACTGGAAATTACGTTGATCATGATATAAATACCGCTATCGAATGGTACGAAAAAGCCGCCGTGAAAAAGAACCCGTATGCCATTTTTAAGCTCGGTGTTTTTGCTTATGAGGGAATAGGACAAAAAATGAATAAACAGAAAGCGGCGGAACTGTTTTTTGAATCCGCGAAGCTCGGCAATTCTCACGCGCAATACAACATAGCGACTTTTTTTGAGGAAGGCACTGTAATTTCGGCGGACCCCGGAGCGGCTTTTTACTGGTTCAAACAGGCGGCCCTTCAGAACGATGCGGGAGCGCAGAGAAAAGTGGCGTTCTGTTATCTTCAGGGCACGGGTACTAAAAAGGATTACAAAGAGGCCGTGAAATGGCTGGGCCAGGCGGCGCGGAACGGAGACAAGGAGGCCATTCAGATGCTTCAGGAGCTGATGCCGTCCTCAACGCCCAGATGATGCCGATACCCGTCAAAGCAGTTCCGCACCCTTGAAAAGCTCTGAGGACGGAATAGAATAAGAAAATGTTAATAAGGTGCGCTTTTTTCAACCCAAAGGATTAATATGATAGCCAGGATTAGAGGAAAACTGCTGGAAGCCGCATTGACTGAAATAATTGTTGATGTCAACGGCATAGGATACAGGATATTTATTCCCCTCAGCACTTATGATAAACTTCCGAGGCCGGGTGAAAACGTCGATATTCTCACATATACGCATGTCAGAGAGGACGCCATTCAGCTTTTCGGCTTTGCGACTAAAGAAGAAAAAGAGCTTTTTGAACTGCTGATAACGGTGAACGGCATCGGCGTAAAATCCGCCGCCAATATAATGAGCGGAATGCCTGTTTCATCCTTCTGCAATGCCATCGCCTCCGCTGATATCAAAGTCCTGAGCAAAATCAACGGAATAGGTAAGAAAACAGCGGAACGCCTTGTTGTGGAACTGCGCGACAAAGTAAGCAAAATCACAACAGGGGTTTACACGGAAAGCAAACTGCCGGATACCAAGGCAAGGTCTGTCGAAGATGCTCTCCTCGCTCTCGAACAGCTCGGCTTTAAACGCGATAAGGCCCAGAAAACTGTTATTGAAATAGCTGAAGCCCTTGACGAAAAGGAGGCTTCCAGCGAGAATATAATCCGTAAAGCCCTGCAGAAACTGAACAGCTAAACCGAAAGATTTTGAAGTCAGATGAAAACATTGAAAAAAATATTCTTTCTGTTTGTAGTTTTCTCTTTTCTGTTTTCGCTTAATGCTGAAGATATAAAAAGCAAGGGAACGCATTTTTATTTTGTTCAGGTGACGGATACCCACTTCGGGACGCCGGAAAATTCTGAGCGGGCTGAAAAAATTGTGGATAAAATAAATAATCTTCCCATGCGGGCTGAGTTTGTCGCATGCACAGGTGACATAGTGGATAAGGGCATGACCGATGAGAAGGCGCGGGAAGACGCTTTAAGAATATTTAAGGGACTCAAGCTTCCTGTTCATTATGTTGCCGGAAATCATGATATTAAGTCGAAGAACCAGGAACAGGACAAAGCCTTGTTCGAGAAAGATTTCGCTAAACTTTTTTCCAAAGCCGAATACAATGGTGTTGTTTTTTATTTTGTCTATATGGAAGCCGTGATATATGATAAGAATTTTGAAGGCTTTGACGCGTGGGGCACTCTGGAAAAGAATCTTCAGGAAGACAAAGGAAAACCTGTAATTATATTTACTCACAGTCCGCCCTTTTCTGACTTCCACAAAAATAAACTGAACGATTTCTGGAAGCCGGAGGCGCTTTCAAGATTTATAAAACTTATCAATTCCTACGATGTCAAGGCGGTGATAGCGGGACACTTTCACAGGGACGAACTGCACTGGCTCGAAAAAGTTCCCCTTTTTACAGCGCCTCCGATTGCGGCAAAGTTCGGCAGACAGGGGACTTATCGAGTGTATGAATATGATAACGGAAAAATAGGGTACTGGACACAGTATCTGAAAAAAGATTGACGGAGAATGTTCAGCGAACCTACATATATCGTTCTTGATATTCCCTCTCCGGTGGCTGAAAAAGTCCAGCTTATAAGAAGCTGGTTTGACGCTGAGAGAGCTGAACTTCCCGTTGAAATAACCCTTGCCGGTTCCTCCGGACTGGGTAGGATAGCGGAAAATGAAAATAACGAAAAAGTTTTCAGAATTCTCACTGATATGGCGTCGCGAATTGAACCGTTCAAAAGTTCATTTGAGAGGGTCGAGCGTTTCCCAGGGACGGAAATATTTTATTTCTCCGTTTCAGCGCCTGAAAAATTCATTGAAATTCACAAACGTATTGCCTCTTCAGGAATAAAGTTCAATCCCACGGCATACCCCGTGTATAAACCGCACTGCACGTTGAAACTTTTCAGCGAAAGCGCCGAACAGGAAATCAGGGACCTCTTGAATACAGCACCGCTTAACAGCGATTTTTTGCTTAACACTATGTCTGTGTACGAGCTTCGCGACGGGACGTCTCCGAAACAGCTTTTCAGTGTCAAACTTGGTACAAGCGTTTCCTGAGCATTTCCGATATTCAGGTCTTTCAATCTTTCGGCTTTCATATCAGAAGAGGCTTTTTCCACTGGCAAACTATGTCATGGAACTGGAAGATGCCAACACCACGGAGCTTTCCACCTGACGGTCCGAAATGTTCCAGAATTTCCGCAGCAATGCGTTTTTATGTTTGAGATCTGAGACAAGTTTGAAGCCATGCTTATGATAAAACTTTATAGCCCATGAGGCATCCGCCCATGTCCCGATCAAGATCGGTTTGTTTGAGGAGGAATGCAGGTGCTCCAGCAGTTTGCTCCCGATACCGAGTTTTCGGCATGCGGTTCGAACATAAGCATGGCGGATCAGGTTAACTTCATCCTTGTCCTGAATTCCCATCACACCGACCGGCAGACCGTTGACGTAATAGCCGTAAAACACCACGCCGTCATCGATTTGTCCGCGCAATTCCTCACGCGGCATGTACGGCTCATGCCATTGATCGGCGGGGATAACGCCTTTATAGGCGATTGCCGCATCATTGATGATTTCGTATATTTCCTCAAAATCCGATTCGGATACTGGGCGAATGATTCCATGGCCCAGAAAAATCTGCGATGACAGAGCATGTTTCTTCTTTAGAGGGAAAGTCGCGTCAAATTTGGCCGTTTGGTCAGGGGCAATATGGTAAACCGACCCCTCGTAAAAACGTCCTGACAAACCGTCAAGCGCGTCTTCCCGCAGTACCAGCACCTGCAGGGCATCGCAGAAATCGCCTCCTCCGTCAGTTGTTCCATATTTTTCGCCAGGTTCGAAGCCGAAACGGCGGTAATATGCAGGATTGCCGTAGATGACAATCGCGGCATGTCCGGCTTTCGATGCAATCTGTTTTGTATGCTCAATCAGGGTCGCGCCGATGCCATGTTTTTGAAGGTTGGGCGCAACTGCCAGCGGTCCGAAAGTCAACACCGGAAATTCATTGCCGGCATCATTTTTGACGATAGTATCGGCATAATAAATGGCGCCGATCAACTGCCCGTCTTTTTCGGCGACGAAACTCAGTTCCGGACGAAAGGCGTTGTCATGACGCAGTTGATTAACCAGATAGTGTTCGCTGCAGCCGGGCTGATAGACATCCCAGAACGCTTCGCGTACCAGTTCTTCGACGGCGCGATATTCAGAAGGACGTTCCGGCCGAATAATTAAACCGTTTTCCATAGAGGGATCTCCACACAATAAGTTGTAAATTATTTTTGTTTATCTTTTAATGCTTAGAAAATCTAATATAACCGTGTAATTCCATTTTTTTAAGCCTTTAAATTATATTTTTCTTAGGTGATTATGCCGCGCCGAAAATAAGAAATTATGCAGACAGCTTGAAGAATTCCGCAAATGGTATAAGAATATGTTAAAGGAAAACTCAGAAACAAAAAAAATATGGAAAAAGTCCAAATCAGTTGTTATTTGATGGGAAATGACTGAATTACACTATATCGTTAAAAATTAAGAAGACATGAAAAAGCTTAATGGTGCTTCAATTGCAAATCAACAGCTGAGACAGATTTTGCAGTCTTATTGGCATAGGAGTTACCTGACTTGAAAAAAGTAATTTTTTTTTTGAACGTTTCATTATTTATTCTAGTTAATGCTTTTAGTTTTATTAGACTTTTGGGAGTCAGAGATTCATTTTCTAGAATGACAATTTTGAAGCGAATTATATCTCGCAAATATGTTAATGATATTAATATATTAGTAGAAGTATTTGAAGAGGAATTATCTCATACGTATTCAAGCTATATGAAGAAAATTGCGTTGGATTACCCTGAAAGAGTAGTTGAATATAGAGATTTCGTAAGAGAATGGCTTTATCATGAATTAAAATTGCTTAGAAGAAAAAAATCCAAAGTGAATAGATTTTCTTTGGTAATACGGATATATCGCTGTTATTCTTTTTTAGGGAAACGCAATAAAGCTTTAGTATATCTTAAAAAATTGGAGTCTGAAAATCCCACGGACAAAGATTTGAAATTATTAATAAAATATGAAGAAGCCATGTTTAGTTTTGATGCAGAAATGGATGAGTGGGAAATTCGTGCACATCCAGAAAAATATCTAGAAAAATATAAAAAGTTAAAAAAATACATTAATAGTTTCATAGCACCAATTGTTCAAGAATACAATCCATGGGCTTTGGCCATACTCAAAGTTTCAGAGGAAGAATGAGTCAACGGAAGAACACAAAACATATATGTGGACAATTTAGATGTAGGGGAACGGCCCCACAGGCGGGAGCTTATATCGCACAATAAGTTGTAAATTATTTTTGTTCATCTTTTATGCTTATTAGAAAATCTAATATAACCGTGTAATTCCATTTTTTTAAGTCTTTAAATTATATTTTTCTTAGGTGATTATGCCGCGCCGAAATTAAGAAATTATGCGGACAGCTTGAAGAATTCCGCAAATGGTATAAGAATATGTTAAAGGAAAACTCAGAAACAGAAAATATATGGAAAAAGTTCAAATCAGTTGTTTGATGAATTAAGAATTTTATTCTATTCTTGCTCCATATTTGGGCTGGATGTATTTCAGAAAAGCCGACGTTACTATTTCCTCTTAAGGGAAAACGATAAGCTAGAATCTGAAATCTATAAAATCTGAACAAAAAATAACTATAAGAGAGAAACTAAAATTATGGTAAAAGTACTTACCCAATTGCAATTAGTATTGTTACTAAGTGCGTGTTTTTTACAGCAAGGGAAAACACTTGGAGATGCAGATAAAAACTTGCCTAAAATTAATTTTTCAATATCTGCTGATAATACAAGGCAGACTTTGTTTTGGGTAGATTCCTCAGTAATAATATGGAAGTTTTCTTCAGAAAGCAGACTAGGCAAATTCGTACATTATTATATTTTGGGTACTGGATGCATTCAGGAACCGGAATTGGCTTCACATTGTAGCTATATATCTGATAAAGTTTTTATTTATGATGTGTCGGGAATTTATTATGATAGTATATCAGGTCTTATTATAAGTATCGGGAAAAAACCTATTGACAATACTGCATTCTATGGAGTACGTGAACCCGAGCGTAAATATATTCTTTTAATTATGAAGCCCTTAAAAGTGGAATATTTCAAGACGAGGCCGGAACTGGATAAAAAACTGGAAGAGATGGGTTATAAAAAGAACGTAACCTTAATGGATATCGGCAAATTCTTTGATGAAATGAAAAAAACAGCAAAAGAAATAGATTAACTGCTACAGGGCAATTAAGGAAATATGATTTTTTCAAAGTTATTTTTTGTCTTACTTGCTCTCTCATTTCTTTCAGTGGATATATTAGGAACTGAGTGGGTTACTCAAATTCCTAATAACGAGAGAGAGTTGATGAAACCTATAGATCCCAACTCATTAAAAGATAATCTCAATAAGAAGGTATTATTAGAAGGAGTTATAATTAAAGGCACAAATCCTATTCTTGTTCAGGATTGTATACAGGAAAAAATAGTAGGTTACTTAAGTATAAGTTATGAAGATTCTCAAAAATATAATTATAAAAAGGTATTATTAGAATGTATTCCAAAAATTATAGGATCTAGGCAAATCAATAATCATGAATTTTATCCTGACACTATTTTCCTTTCTAATTCCCGTATAATTGCCGTATCCAAAACAGAATCCAATATCGAAAAAGAGTTAAATATATTAGATTATTTTTTTAAGGGTTATGTACTTCATGATATTTCTTTTGTAGAAATAGATTTACCGCAAGTAGTAACATTTTTAAACGAAAAATGTTTTGAGAATAAGTTAGGCGTATCTATTGAACTTGTAAATATTAAAAATGTATCTATTACATTTGTTTTAGACAAAATTAAGATTTCAGACTTCATAGTATTTTTGTGTAATACTAATGATTTTTGCTATAAATTGCAAGATAAGAAGTATTTGATTTTAAAAAACAATGCCACTGTAGGTACGAAAGAAAGAGAGTTAAAGGCGATTATAAAACAAAAAAAGGGATCTTAGAGATGAAAAAGAAAAAAGTGTTCGTTTTATTACTCTTACTTTTACTGCTTGTTGTGTCTAATATAGTAACAGGATTTATATCTTATAGATGTGGTGTATTTATAGCATTTTTTAACTTTTCAAACTCTAACCTGAAGCATACAGAACAAATAAAATTTTTACTTGATAGTATTGATAAGAGATTAAAGAACAATGATAAAGAACTTTTAAGAGATATTTCTGAATTTAATAAAAATTATAAAGTTGACTATGAAGGACAACCTTTTATGGATTTGAGTAAGAAATATTTTGTGGCAGATTTTCCTAAGTATAGTTTTTTCTATCAAAAGTAAGAGAAACGCTTCTTCAAACAATAACATTGTAGATGAAACGGAACGGCGAGTTAAGGATGAGAATAAAGACTAATTGATATCATGTTAATGTGCAAATTTTATTACTACTATTCCATCTCTCCTGAAAATCTGTGATTTCTAAAAAGACTTGAACTTAAAATTTTTTTTTAACTTCAAAATCCCTTCGATTTTTCCAACAAGTCCAGCCTCAGGCAAAATCCTCGCCAGCCTCTGAAAAATTTAATAAGGAAGCACGGAAGGAACGGAGCTCCATTATAAATGCCATTTCATGGCCGTAATATTCGGAAAAAAGAGAAGAATCCGTCTTGATTTTCTCTTAACTTTTTCTGTGTTTTCCGTGTGTTCTGTGGTTTGATTGAAAAAAACGGTTTTTTTTCTGAAAAAAACCTTGAAAGTGGAGTTATAAAGCATAACTTAGGCGCATATAGGGGCAAAAAGGTGAGAATTGGTGAATGATAACTCCAATAGCAGTGTAATGGGAGAAGAGTTCTGTTTTCTGGGTGAATTTGAACATTCACTGGATACGCAGAGACGAATAGCGATTCCAAGCCAGTGGAGAAATTCAGACGGCGGAAACAGGTTTATCCTGATACCCGGCAGAAACAGGATACTTCAACTTATCCCTTATGAATCTTTCAAGGAAAACTTTCTGAGCAGGGCGAAGAAAGTATCCATAGCCGATGCCGAAGGCGCCAGGGCACTGGCTACCCTCGGTTCACGCGCGCAGGAATGCGTATGCGACAAACAGGGCAGGATACAGGTAGGACAGAAACTGCTTGAATACGCGGGATTGAAAGAAGGCGTCATCCTTATCGGCGCGGTCTCAACGATACAGATATGGGATGTCGCCAGATGGCGGGAACAACCGATAAGCGACGAAAGTTATTTTGACGAAGTGCAGAAAATAAGCGAAAGCCCGGACGATTTCGTAAATATGATGAAAGGAACGCTCGACAGACTGAAATAATTTTTTAAAAAACAGTCAAGTGAAAAACAAGTGAGCGAAAAAGAAAAAATATTCGGACATATTCCGGTTTTCTGCGATGAAATACTGGAAATAATACCGGAAAACGGCCCCATAAGGGTGATAGACGGTACTTTGGGGTACGGCGGGCACAGCTCTTTGATATTAGAGAAAAATCGGCAGGCGGAATTGCTTGGAATAGACCGGGACGGAGAGGCGTTGGCAGGCGCGGAAGAAAAATTAAAATTTGCGCTGGGACGGGTTTATTTTGAGAGGGGCAATTTCAGCGACCTGAAGAAACACGCCTCCGAGGTTGGGTGGACCTCGGCAGATGTGGTGCTTCTTGACGTGGGAGTCTCATCTCCGCAGATTGACAATCCGCAGAGAGGTTTCTCCTTTCGCAGGGACGGCCCTTTGGATATGCGTATGGATAAGCGGTCTCCAAGCACCGCCAGCCGTATTTTAAACAATGCCTCTTATGACGAACTTGAGAGGATTTTCAGAGAATACGGAGAAGTGCCGCGCAGCAGAAATCTGGCAAAAGCGGTAATTGAAAGAAGAGAAGAGAAGCCCTGGGCCAGGACATTGGAATTCGCGGAGCTTTGTGAAGATGTTTCAGGACGCAGCAGACCGGGAGCGCCGCCCGCGCCGACACTCTGTTTTCAGGCGCTGAGAATAGCGGTGAACGGAGAGCTTGATGAACTGAAAAAGGCGCTCACGGATGCCATTGGAATGCTGAACCCGGGCGGAAAAATAGCTGTAATAAGTTTTCATTCGCTGGAAGACAGGATAGTGAAGAATTTTTTCAGGGACGCCGCCAGCGACTGTTTATGTCCGCCGGGACTTCCGGCTTGCGTCTGCGGACACAAGGCAGTACTGAAAATATTAACAAAAAAACCTCTGTCCCCGTCGGCGGAGGAAAAAAGGAAAAATCCAAGAGCTTCATCGGCAAAGTTGAGAATAGCAGAAAAAAAAGGTTGAAAAAATGAGCGTACATATCAGAAATCTCAAGAAGGACAGGGGAGTCAGAAAAAATAAATCAGGCAATCTGAGCGCCGTGTTTGTTACTATCGCAAGACTGCTTTTTATTTCAGGTGTAATATTTTTTGTGGTGAATTTGAGAGTTTCCATAAATGAAAAAGCCGAGAGCCTCAACAGGGACGCGGCAAGGATAAAAAAGAAAATCCATACGCTGAACAGGGAAATCGAACATCTCAAGATTCAGAGAGAGATGTTGAGCAGCTGGCCTCATATAAAAAGGAAAATCAATGAATTTAATCTCCCCCTGCGGAGTCCCGATCCGTCACAGGTGAGAAGTCTGGCCCTGACAGAAGCACCCAGGGAAAAAAGACAGCAGGCGTTAAACGTGTCACAGAGATAAGCTTAAGGATATCAGGGTGTACTGAACAAAAAAAGGATTGCAAAAGTGATAAGAAGCGACTCGATATCTGTAAGAATAAAATTGGCGGTACTGGTGTTTGTCATATCCTTTATCGCGCTCGCTGCGCGTCTCTATCATGTCCAGATAAACAGGCATGACGAGCTTTACTCCAAAGCCAAAAACAAATATACCGCCGTAAAGACCGATAAGGGCAAGCGCGGAGAAATATACGATTATGAGGGAAACCTCATGGTTGGCAATATTCCGTGTTCCGATATTGTCGCCGACCCCATAAACATAGGCGAAGATAAGAAGTGCCGTGAAATATGCGAAATCATGGCGAAGAAGCTTAATCTCAATTTCAATGAACTCTACAAAAAACTCTCCCAGAAAACCAGGAAAGTTACCAGAGACGGGAAAAAATACACTTACCCTAACAGATACGCTCTCGTCGAAAGCAAAGTCGATCTGGAGATCGCCGAAGATATAAAGAAAGAACTTGAAAGCAAAAAACTCAGAGGAATAACCCTTCAGGACAGCAGTAAAAGGTATTACCCGAAAAATAAGCTTCTCGCCAATATACTCGGCTTCATCTCGGTTGACAGGGATAACGTCATCGGTGTTATAGGAGTGGAAAAATTTTTCAACAACAAAATTTCCGCGACAAGCGCCAGGGTAACTTTTGAAAGGGCCAGGGACGGGATTCCGTTGACATATTCACCGGAACAGGAACAGTCCGCGCCTGACGTGAAGGACGGCTTGAATATTTATCTTACAGTGCGTGAGCCTATTCAGGCGATTATGGAGGAGGAGCTGGACAATCTGATGGAAAAATGGAAGCCGAAAGCCGCTTATGCGGTAATGGCCGACCCATATACGGGAAATATAATCGCGGTAGCGCAGAGGCCTACTTATAACCCTAACGACCGCGCCACAATGATGGCTGAAGCCTGGCGTAACAGGATAACTGAAGATATTTTCGAGCCGGGTTCAACGATGAAGCCTTTTGCCGTATCCGGTGCTCTTGACGAGGGGGTTGTCAAGCCTGATACCATTTTTGAATGCGAAAAAGGCAGATGGTATTATGCCGGTAAACTGCTGAGGGATTCACATCCTTATGGAATGATGAGCGTTTCGCAGATAATACAGAAATCCAGCAATATAGGTACAGCCAAAATAGCAATTTCCATGGGCGAAAAGCGCCTGCATGACACTTTGAGAAATTTCGGTTTCGGCAAGAGAACAGGTGTTCCGCTCAAACCCGAAACGCGCGGTATTTTCCGCCAGTTGAAAAAGTGGGATAAGCTCTCGATAACCCGTTTCCCGATAGGACAGGGTATTGCCGTTTCACCGCTTCAACTCGTCAGGGCCTACTGCATCCTGGCCAACGGCGGTAAATACATAAACCTGCGTCTCGTGGACAGAATAGAAAACCCCGATACGGGCGTTGTGATAAAAATGCCTTTTGAAGAAGGACAGAAAATTTTCCACAACAAGGAAACACATAATAATATTGTCCAGATGATGAAGCTCGTGACTCAGGAAGGCGGTACAGCTAAGGAAGCCGCCGTCAAGGGATACTATTCCGCGGGCAAGACCGGTACTTCACAGAAATTCATAAACGGAAATTATTCCGAAAGCAATTTTTTTGCTACTTTTGTAGGTTTTATTCCTGCTGACAAACCGGCTTTTGTATTGCTTGTGACAGCTGATGAACCTCAACGCTCGCATTTTGGCGGTACAGTGGCCGCGCCTGCGTTCAGCAAAATTTCGGAAAAAACGCTCCGTTACCTGAATGTTCCCACCGACTACAACTACGAAGAAGTCGCAAAAAAATAAATCAGTCTATGGAGTTCTGGGCTTCGAGCTTGGTCATTCCGTAGATGCCCGCCCCTACAAAGATACGCATCCTTGGAATACCGACGATGTAACTGACTTTCAGGAAGGGTTTTGTGCCGCCCGGCTTCGGTATCCAGTATTCATCGCTCCAGCCCTCGTGATCGGGGCCCTTGGCTATTTCAACAAAATATGCTATGAATGGATTGCCCTTTTCGTCTTTGCTGTTGATAAGCCTTCTACCCTCGTCGGATTTATGGCGCGGGTTCATGATAAGAGAGCCGTCAAAGGTGTAAACGAAAACGTAAGTATCGCCTTTCATATAGGGCCCGTTCGGGTCTGAAAGAATTGGAAGCGCGGCATCAAGGCCCTTTTCGTCTACAAGCCTTGCCGCGTTGTGCGCCAGTCTCATAATCTGAGAGGGCGTTACTCTTTCCGGCTGTTTTTGCGCGGTTTCGGGCGTTGTCTGCGAAAAAAGCGAGAAGGAAAAACCGGCAAGGCATAATAAAATAACCGCCCTCGGCATATTCTCCCCCTTCATTTTTCTTTAATATCTTTTCTGTTTGCTGTTCGCGAGCATGCGCAGGCGCAGGGCGTTAAGCTTTATAAAGCCTTCAGCGTCCGCCTGATTGTAAACGGTGTCTTGCTCGAATGTGGCGATGTTTTCATCGTATATGCTGTATTCGGAACGCCTTCCGGTAATGCTGCATAAACCTTTGAAAAGCTTCACGCGCACATCGCCTGTAACGAATTTCTGGCTTTCCGTAATAGCCGTCTGAAGCATTTCGCGTTCGGGGGCGAACCAGAAGCCGTTATAGACAAGCCGCGAATAGTAGGGTATGAAGCTGTCTCTGAGATACATTACTTCCTTGTCCATCGTAATTGTTTCAAGCGCGCGATGGGCATTGTGTATGACAGTTCCGGCGGGGGTTTCATAAACGCCTCTGGACTTCATGCCCACAAAGCGGTTTTCAACGATGTCAATCCTGCCGACACCGTGGTTTCCGGCTATTTCATTGAGCTTTCTCATGATATTCGCGGGAGTGTAGGCTTTGCCGTTTATTTTCACTGGAATGCCTTTTTCAAAACTCAGCTCAACGGTTTCAGCCGTATCTGGAGTTTTTGAAATGGGATTCGTCATGACGGTCAAATCTTCAGGGGGTTCTGACCAGGGGTCTTCGAGTATGCCGCCTTCAAAGCTTATATGGAGCAGGTTTCTGTCCATGCTGTAAGGTTTTTTCAGCGTTGAGGAAACAGGTATTCCGTTGTCCTGCGCATATTTTATCAGGTCTGAACGGGATTTGAAATTCCATTCGCGCCAGGGGGCTATTATTTTTATTTTCGGTTCCATCGCATAGGCTGTAAGCTCAAACCTGACCTGATCATTTCCTTTTCCTGTCGCGCCGTGACAGATGGCGTCGGCGTTTTCAGCTCTGGCTATGTCTATCAGATGTTTCGCGATGAGGGGCCTGGCTATGGAGGTGCCGAGCAGATAATTCCCTTCATAAATGGCATTCGCCTGCATCATCGGAAATACAAAATCTCTGGCGAATTCTTCCGTAAGATCATTTATATAACATTTGGATGCCCCGGTCTTCAGTGCTTTTTCCTCAAGGCCGTCGAGCTCTTCGTTCTGGCCCACGTCCGCGCAGAAAGCTATGATTTCAGCGTTGTAGGTTTCTTTTACCCATTTGACTATGACTGAAGTGTCCAATCCGCCTGAATATGCGACTACTACTTTCAATTTATATTCTCCTTGCAGTTTGATTATTCCGTAATTAAAAGCTTTAGTATTTCTTGAAATGCCGTATTTGTTAAGATAATATTCTTTCATTCTCTTTCAAAGAGAACGGCGTATTATAAATCAATTTTGTTTAACCAGCATCTTAAGGAATTTATGGGAAAGCCTGATATTTTTGACGAAATTATAGGGTATCTGAAAGAAGAGTCAGGACGCGTGAAATACGCTAATGTCTCAGAATGCATATTAAACGACTTCTTTTCAGATGTCGAAAAAAAGCCCGGAAAAAGCGCGGCACAGGCAAAGCCTTCGCCATCGACGCCATTTCATCCTTCAGGGCGTAAAGTTTCCGAAATGGACCTTGACGAACTGAGAGCAACCGTAAACAACTGTACACTCTGCCGCCTTCATGAAAGCCGGACAAACACGGTTTTTTCCGATGGTGATTTCAAGGCTAAACTCATGTTCATAGGCGAAGGCCCCGGGCGCGACGAGGACGAACAGGGCCTGCCCTTTGTGGGACGTGCCGGACAGCTTCTTACCAGAATGATAAACGCGATGCAGTTCGAGCGCCGCGAAGTTTACATAGCCAACATAGTGAAATGCCGTCCGCCGGACAACAGAAATCCCGAACAGGACGAGGCCGAACTTTGCATCCCGTACTTAAAGCGCCAGATAGAGCTTGTCAATCCCGAGGTGATAGTCCTGCTTGGCGCGGTACCTCTCCGTTATATCCTCGGAAAGGTGGGAATTACTAAACTCCACGGCGTATGGCACGAATACAACGGCATTAAAGTGATGCCGACGCTTCACCCTGCCTATCTCCTGAGAAATCCTCCCGCTAAAAAAGATGCCTGGGAAGACCTCCAGAAAGTCATGAAAGTCTTCGGAAAAGTCCACAAAAAATAATAAGCCCCAATTCCTGTCTATGCGGATTCGCGGATAAGGATTGCAGGCTTGAGTACTTTTGTTTCCATGGGCTTACCATCTTTAAGATGTTTCATTATTATTTTGATGCATTCTGTCCCGCAATCGTAAGCCCTTTGATCAAACGTGGTCAGGGGAACGGGACAGTATTCAGACATTTCAATGTTATCAGCTCCTGTAATAAGCATATCATCAGGAACTTTTACTCCATAGTCTCTCAATCCGAATAAAACTCCTATGGCAACTTTGTCATTGCCGCATATTACGGCTTCCGGTTTGTATTTCATGATTTCCGCAACAGCTTTTTTACCGCTTGACACATCAAAAGCATCAGTATGAATAATCTTATTCTCAAAACCTGTTACAGCCTGGGAAAACCCTTCTTTTCTCCGCTCGGTATTTTCGCAGGATGGACAGGATACGAACATGAATTTTTTTGCGCCTTTCGACTTACAATGTTCCACCAGGGAAAAAATGCCCAGCCTGTCATCAGTAATGACAGCGGGATAATCATTCATCCTGTTTGAAGCGAGAATAAAAGGAAGTTTTCTGGAATGCAAATCATCAACCCATTCCCCGGTTCCTTCTATGCCCCATATTATAAGCGCGTCAATTTCCTGCCTGTTGAATACGTTCAAATACCCCTGTCCTTCCAGGAATTTCTTGTTTTTCAGCAAAGGAATGAGGCGGTAATCATTCTTATCAAGTTCGAAATAAGCGGCATTCATGAACTGCGCGAGATTGTCATCATCAAGACCGGGAGCCAAAGGCGTTGTTATGCCAATAGTTTTGGCACATTTTGAAAAAAAACGGGAAGCATGAATACTGGGAACATAACCGTATTTTTTGCATACTCTCAGTATCTTATTCTTTGTCTTCCGGCTTATCACTATATTATCATGTTTTCCGGCAATAACGCGGGAAACGGTTGATGCCGAAAAACCTGAAATTTGGGCTATTTCTCTTATGTTCATAAATAACTTTCAACTTTTTTATTTATTATACAATGTTTCTATTGACAATGCAAATGTTTTAGTGTACAATATATAGCAACAGTTGCATATAGAAAATGAAAATCAGGACTGATATAGCAAAACAGGAAGTTATGAAAGAGAACAAAACAAGATATTTCACGGATTTCACACTCATTGAGCTCCTCATTGTGATAGCGATAATCGCCATTCTGGCGGGGATGTTGCTACCTTCGCTGAAGATGGCAAAGGATAGCGCTTCAAAAATTTCCTGTTCTGGTAAACTTCGTCAATTAGGATTGGCATTTAATTCTTATATTGATGACTATAAAGTATTTCCTTCAGATAATCTGAATTGTGGTGGAGTATATTATCAATGGGAATATTTCATATCCATAATGATTAATCCCGTATCAGAAAGAACCAGCTACATAAATATGCCGATATTTAAATGTCCCTCTTATGGAGAAAAAAATTATTCTTTTTACAGTTACTCAATAAATCATTATATTTGTAGAAAAATAGTCTCAATGATTTCAAAACCATCAAGCATAATTGCTCTGGCGGACAGGAATGCAGTTTCAATAGAATATACAAGCCTAAAGAACGATGTAAACAATATAGGCTTCAGACACGCAAACAAGGCAAATATACTCTTTATGGATGCTCACATAGGAGACATAAAGATTGATTATTCACCTCTCTACGGTACTCCCCCTAATGCATGGAGGGAAAGTTTATCGTGGTAATAAAATTTAAGTTAAATAATAGACAAACAAAAGGTAAGGTGATGAGAAGTATTTTTTCAATGGTGGCAATGGCATTTTTATTTTTTTTAAGTCTGCAAATAATAATTTTGAAAGCAGATGAAGAGAAAAATGACGGAATAAATGATAATAGCGCTGAAATCCCGCTTGCCGTTTTTTCCGATACAAAATCATGTGAAGGCTGGAAGGCCAATGCATGGGGCGGGGGGAAATGCAATATACAATTTGCAACTGATAAAAATGAAAAGTTCAGTCCCTTCATGAAAATTGATTTTGAGGATGCTAAAGCAACTTTGTCGAATACCAGGCTTTTTCAGGATCAGAAAAGCAAGTGGCTGGAAAACCCTGTTACCGGCGCATATATATGGTGCAGAAGAAAAAGCGGAAAAGGAACAGTAACTTTATGTTATGTAAACAAGGAAAATTCGGAAACTTACAATTTCTCAAACAGTATAGGAACAAAGGATACAGGCGAATGGTATCAGGTAAAGTTGCGCTTGGGCGGCTGGAATAAAGAAAAACGGATTTTTGATATAAATAATTTGATAAATTTCAATTTTGTTTTTTATGGTACCGGTTCTCTGGAAATTGGTGAAATAGGTTTGCTTTGTCAATATCAGAAACTTAATGGACTGCTTAACGAAAACAGTAAAACCATTCCTGTCGGGGAAAATAAAAGTGAAATCAAAATTGATGGAACAATAAATACTGAAGAATGGGCGGATGCCGCAAAGTTTTTTCTCTCCCTTCCTGAAAAAGATTCCACGCTTTGCAAACAAAAAGAAGCTTTGGAAAAGACGGAATGTTTCATAACATGGAACAATGACGGTATTTACTGCGCGGCAAGATGTTTTAAAACTGATATGAAAAATCTCAAAGCCAGATATATGGATAATGCGGAGAGAATATGGGAAGATGAGTGTATTGAATATTATTTTGACCCTGATCGTAAGATGGAAACAAGAAACATGAAAAAATTTGCGATTAACGCAAATGGCAAAACCGGAATAGCGAATTACAAAGACAGGGATAAAGTCTTTACAGTATCCGCAAAAAAATTCGATGACAGATGGGAAAGTGAAATATTCTTTCCCTGGGAAACTTTAGGAGTGAACGAAAAAGCGCCTTTTCCTATTGGTTTTAATATGACACGAACAACTTATGAAGGAGAAAAACTTGTAGAAAGAACAGGATGGGCCACAACGGTATGGAGTGCTGTCAATGATTTTGGAATAGCCCTTATCAATAAAAGTAAAATTGGAACAGAAAATTCTACTCTCGGAAAAGGTTTAGGCCGTATCGGCACAGGAAAATATGTGATAACAGGAAACACTGGGGAGAACGGTTTATTCTATAAATTGAATCTCTTCACTCCCAAAACATCCCAACAGCTTGTAAATAAATCAGGGGAACTTAAAAAAGGTTTTTTTGAGATTTCCTTTAAATTTCAGGTAACCACATCAGGAGCTTACCCTCTGAATATGTTTACTTACGATGAAAAAGGCAATATAAGGAGCTACATCGAAGGGAAAATCAATGAAAACGCCATCGCCGATTATAAACCGTTATCAGTCGATGAAGTAGCTCTTTTCCCTGAACCTAAAATTTTCAAACGCGAAAAAGGGGAATTCATTTTAAAAGCAGGATTGAAGTATTTTCTTTCAGACAAAGATATTGATTTCTGCGGAGAAAAGCTCTGTTCCGAGCTTAGGGACTTTTATAATATCAAACTTTCACCAGTAAAGGATGCTTCAAGCGCCGAAATCATATTTGATTTAAACCTTTCTACGGATAAGGCCGCAGATTTAGTGAAATCGCTGAACATTAAAGAAGATTTTGAAAAAATAAAGTATGATGGCTTTCTTATTGCGGTAACTCAAAATAAAATTCTGCTGACAGCGAAGGAAAAACGCGGATTGTTATATGCGGTAAACGCCCTTACAGACCTTATAAAAATGACGAGCGGAGACTGCGGCAATCCCAAAGTCTGTTGTGTTAAAGTTGTAGATTGGCCTCATTATAATATCCGTTTCTGGGAACAGATGGTGGCGGCTTTTCATTCGGCTTCGAAAAATGAGGTCGGACTTTATAACTCGATGCTTGAGAAAATAGTGCTTCGAAATCGATATAACTGCTTGGCTTTTCAGGTTGATGATTTCTATCAATGGGAATGCGCTCCCAAAATGCGGCTTTCCCAGGCATGGACACCCGAAGATTACAGGCAGATAATCAAGTTTGTGAATAAAAACTATGTCCCTGTAATGCCGATGATTCAATCACACGGACATATGAGCTGGTGGCTTATCGGTAAAAAATATGGATTCGATTATTTGGCTGAGGATGGCGCGACTGACGTCATATGCACAAAACATCCCGACTCTTATAAAGTTCTTTTTTCATTCTACGACGAAGCCATTCGTATGTGTAGTGAAAATCCGGAATACAAACCGCGTTACTTTAATACTTCATTGGATGAAGTACGTTGGAAAACAAGCTCAACACCTCCTGAAAAACGGTGCAAATATTGTGAGGGTGTACCCAAAAATGAAATTTTTCTTGAACATATAAAAAATCTTAATAAACATATTCAAAAAAACGGTCTTAATATGATTATGTGTACTGATATGATATCGGAACCTCATAATGGCTTGAACGAATTCAAATGCTCACAGATAAGGAATAAAATACCTCGAGATGTAATCATGGGACACTGGTCGGAAATAGATTATCCGGAGATAAGTATATTTAGCAAACTGGGTTTTGAAAACTGGAAAATGTCCACAGCTTATAAAATAAACCGGCTTAATGAAGAATATGTAACGGGACATATATTTAATAACTGCACCTACAACTGGTGGCTTACCTATACAAGATGTGTATCTCAAGCCAGTTACGGCCCTATGGCAATGACTCTTTATGCAAACGGAATATGGAACATGTTCCCTGATAATGACAATACCACGTGGAGAAAATATACGGCTATATATGGAAACTGGCTTATGCGCAACTGGTCAAGAAAGCCGATATTGAACGGAACTGATAATTTCAGTGTTGTTGATATGTCAGGCGCGGCAAATGATATCGTCATAGACGAAAAAGCCGGAGATGGAAAAGGGTGGTTTGACAAGGGGGAAAAAAAAGATTTATCCCTTTTCAATTTTAATATTGACAAAGTGAATGGAATACCTGTAAAACTTGCACAAAAAGATGGGAAAATATCTTTCATAAAGTTCAGCAAACTTGCGAAAGAAACTGTTAATTTAAACATAGGGAAGAAAGCGGCAGGCATTATATTGTTTCATGCCGCTGATATCGAAGAAAAAGATTGGAAGAATTTCAGGGACAGAAAAAACTATAATGATCCATTAAAAGGATTTCCTATAATAAAATATACAGTTATTTATGAAAATGGAGAAACAGAATCTTTTGCCATGCTTTTCGGCTGGAATATTGCACCTTGGCAATACAATCCGAATTCACAAAATGACGTGTTTGCGAAATATGTAATTGATGCCCGTTCCCTTATAGAAGGCAAAACGAAGGACGCCAGGGATAAAAACCTGCCCGATGATATTGTTCTTTACCAATACGAATGGGTAAACCCGAAATCTGATATTGCTGTTAAGTCGGTTAAAATAGAAGGGCTTGGAACGCATATTTCTTACGGATTATTAAGTTTGACTATTCGAAATGGTAAGAAGTTTTAATTTTTATTCTGCTTTCTGTGACAGCAATAGAAAATTTTGCCGCTATTTTTTTGCTTTTGAATATTTTTCGGCGGATTTGATGTAGTGTTCTTCGAGGGAATCTATTTCGTTCAGCCATGAGGCCAGGCGCATTCTTCTGGAATGGATGCATTCCATTTCGCCGAATTCACAGCTTCCATCGGCCCGCGAGCCTCCGCAGGGGCCGTTTGAAAGGCCTTTGGGACAGAGTTCAGGGCAGATGTAATGGGTCAGCGGAAGCCTGCAGAAAGAACATTTCCTGCATCCGGCGAAAATTTTCTTTGTTATGAGATGTTCGTCGGCATCCTGGCAGCTGGCATGGGAAAAGAGAAATTCACAGATTTTATAGTGCAGTTTTTCCGACCCTGAGCATTGGGGTATTTTTCCTTCCTTCATGCTGGGAAACTCGTCAACATGGGCTTCGGAAAACAATTTATCGAACATATAGAAACGATGCGGGTAGGGGGCCATTTCCGCTCTGGCGAGGTGTTCGTAATATTCATTTTTCCAGCTTTCAAATGTTTTGAATTCGCTGAGGGCCTCGACTATCATATTGCAGGCGATGGAGACCTGCTCCGCGTTTTTGAGTCCCGCTATCTGGACGCCGCTGTATCCCAGAAGTTTGCATCCTGCGGCCTGTATCTGGAGCCTGCGCCATTGCGCGGCCTCGAACTGCTTGTATGAATAATTGACCTCCTTTTTGAGTATGCCCTGGAAGTCCGGCGAAATATGAACGCCCGGGCATTTGCCGGCGGAAATCTGTTCCACCCATTCTGGAGTGAGGAGCAGGAGTCTGGCGATAGAGGGCTGATAAAGCCCGCGGCTTGAGAGATACCAGCGGAGTTCCTGAAGTTTCAGCATGTCCCAGCCGAACTGCGTGACAAGAAAATTGGCGCCCTGATTTATTTTTTTGATGAGTTTGAAATACTGAGTGAAATGGTCGCACGGAGTGTATTTGAACGGGTTGAAGGCACAGCCTCCGAAGAGAGTACTGTCATCCTGCGATTTCATTCTGCGGAGCAGATGTATGCCCTCGGTGAAAGTGTGTTTTCTGGTCTGTTTTATGTTTTCTCCTGAGACGCCGTCCCCCGAGACCGGCACGAAATTTTTAAAGCCGGAAGATCTGCAGAATTCCATTGTCTCGATAAGTTCGTCGAGTGAAGCTCCCTTGCCGCTTATGTAGAGG
>MHBF01000082.1 GCA_001803225.1 Lentisphaerae bacterium GWF2_44_16
TGCCGCAAAAACCTTGACAAAATATCTCCCGATGTAATTATAAATCTTGTAGCCCTTACCGTTGTCGATGAATGTGAGAAGAATCCCAATAAGGCATTTCTTTATAACGTGAAAACGGCTGAAAACCTTGTGGAATGGATAAAAACAGCAGGGAAAAAAGTCAGGATGATACATATATCCACAGACCATGTGTATAATGATAAAAGCCCGCAGACAGAGGAAAAGGTCAACCTGATAAATACCTATGCGGTAACCAAATACCGCTCAGAAAAAGTTGTTTCTCAGGTTGACGCCACAGTACTCAGAACAAATTTTTTCGGCTTTCACAAGGAAGACGCGGAAAGAGGCTTTCTCGGGTATATAATGAAGAGTCTGAAAAGTGATACTCATTTTTATATTTCTACGAATGCTATGTTCAATCCTCTTTCGATAGAAACGTTCTGTGACTGCATATTGGCGGTGTTACGGAAACCTGCCGGAGGCGTTTATAATGTAGGAAGCAGGGGTAGCGGAATATCCAAAGGTGATTTTGTAAAAGAGATATGCAAAATGCTTGGCGTTAGCGACAAACTAATGATTCCTGATAATATCTCTTATTTTGAAACAAAATCCATGAGGCCCGTAGATATGCGGATGAACTGTGATTTATTTGAAAAGACATTTGATGTCAGGCTTCCCGAGCTTAAGGATGAAATAAATAAAGTATTGGCAGGTAAAATTCAATGATAAAGACTATGAAAATCAGAATAGGCAATAAGGACGTAGGTTTTAATTGTCCCGTTTATTTTATTGCCGATATCGCGGCAAATCATGACGGGGACCTATCACGGGCTAAAGATTTAATTCACATGGCTGCCGAAGCGGGGGCTGACGCCGCTAAATTTCAGCATTTCAAGGCGGATACCATCGTCAGCGATTACGGTTTCAAATCTCTGGACATTCAGAAATCCCATCAGGAAAACTGGGAAAAATCGGTATTTGAGGTTTATCAGGATGTTTCACTTGACCCGGAATGGACACCTGTATTGAAGGAAACTTGCGAGAAGGCCGGAATGGAATTCATGACATCGCCTTATTCGATTGAGCTTGTAAACAAGCTTGATCCTTATCTGAAAGCGTACAAAGTGGGTTCAGGCGACATAACTTACTTTGAAATACTTGAGCAGATTGCCAAAAAGATGAAGCCTGTTATCCTCGGTACCGGCGCGTCTCTTTTGGAGGAAATCAAAAAAGCCGTCAAAGTCATTACCAAATACAACAGGGAACTGATATTGATGCAGTGTAACACCAATTACACCGCCAGCACTGAAAATTTCAAACACGTCAATCTTTCTGCTCTTAAAACTTTCGCTGAAGTTTTTCCGGGGACTGTGTTGGGATTGAGCGATCATACTCCGGGCCATTCCGCTGTGCTCGGCGCTGTCGCTCTCGGAGCTAAAGTGGTTGAAAAACACTTTACCGATGATAGAAATAAAACAGGACCCGATCATAAGTTTTCCATGATGCCCGCCGATTGGAAGGAAATGGTTGAAAGATGCAGGGAACTTGAAGACGCCATTGGCGACGGGGTCAAGCGCATAGAAGACAATGAAAAGGAAACTGTGGTAATCCAGAGACGCGCATTGAGGGCTAAATTCGACCTTTCAGTAGGTTCAGTGCTGCACAAGGATAATTTAGTTGCATTGAGACCGTGTCCGCATGACGGCCTGCCGCCTTATATGATTGATAAGATACTCGGCAAAAGCCTTCTCAGAGAAATAAAAGCCGGCGAACATATTCTCCTGTCTTATCTTAAATAATTTAATCTGCCGGATTTTGTGTAATAATGAGGATTTTATATTTCAGCAGGCAATACACCGTACATGACAGGCGTTTTCTCCTGAAACTGTCTCAGACGGAACATAAAATATTTTTCCTTCGCCTTCATGAAAACAGTTTCGAGTATGAAAAAAATCCGCCCCCGCCCGGCATAATATCTCAGGACAAGGCGTTATCCGGAAAAAGTATTGAATCCCCGGAAGAATGTCTCTCTCTCATGTCGGACTTTGAGAAAGTCATCGGCGAATTTAAGCCTGACATTATTCATGCGGGGCCCGTTCAGACCTGCGCTTTTATGGCTGCCCTTTCCGGTACCTGCCCCTTCATCGCCGTATCATGGGGTTACGATATGCTCAGGGATGCCGGAAAAAACAACCTTTACAAATGGGCTACGAAATTTACTCTGGAAAAAGCCGCTCATCTTATTTGCGATTGCGAAGAAGTCAAAAAAAAGGCGTTTGAAACAGCCGCTTATCCGGTAGCAAAAATAACAAGTTTTCCATGGGGAATAGAGCTTGCGGATTTTTCTTACCCTCCCGTAAATTTCAGGATAAGAAAAAATCTCGGATGGGAAGATAAATTTGTTATCATTTCGACACGTTCATGGGAAAAAATATACGGCATGGAGTGTCTGCTCCGGGCGTTCCTTTCCATATACAGGACAAATAAAGAGGCGCGGCTCATTCTTTCAGGCGGAGGTTCTCTCGCTCCGGAACTGCGGAAATTAATTGATGAAAACAGCATCGGCGACTACGTACACTGTCCAGGGCTTGTGCCAAATGAAAAACTCGCCGAATACTTTTCTTCTGCTGATTTGTATTTGAGCTGTTCACTGAGTGACGGCTCTTCAATATCGCTTCTGGAAGCAATGGCAAGCGGATTGCCTGTTGTAATAAGCGATTTGCCCGGAAACAGAGAATGGGTGGAAGAAGGGAAAAACGGTTTTTTCGGAGTTACTGAAAATCCCGAAACCTATGCGCAAGCTTTCAGAAAAATCATGGCTATGGACAAAAATGCTCTTAATAAGATGAAACTTGAAAACAGAAAGACGGTCGAAAAAAGGGCCGATTGGAATAATAACTTCAAACAATTGCTGAGCGCATATCAGGAAGTGATGAAACAAGAAAGAAAGGCGGAGCACAAATGAATCTCGCGGTAATACCGGCAAGGGGCGGAAGTAAAAGAATCCCCGGCAAAAATATCAGGCCTTTTCTTGGGAAACCTCTTATTTCCTATTCGATAGAAGCGGCAAAAAGAACTGAACTTTTTGACAGGATAATCGTATCGACGGATTCCGGGCAAATAGCTGAAATAGCGCAAAAATACGGCGCGGAAGTGCCTTTCATGAGACCTGCGGAAATAGCTGACGATTTTACACCTACGCAGAATGTGCTTTCACACGCCATAAAATTCGTTTCTGAAAAAACTCCCGTTGATTATATGTGCTGCATTTACGCCACCGCGCCCCTGATAAGTCCGAAATATATTAAGCAGGGTTATTCCATAATACTTGAAAAAGGCGCCAATACGGTATTTTCCGTTACTACCTTTCCGCATCCTATTTTCAGGGCTTATAAGATAAACCCGGAGGGCTTTGTTGAAATGATATGGCCTGAACACGGATTGACGAGATCCAATGACCTGCCTGAAACTTATCATGACGCCGGGCAGATATACTGGATAAAAGGCGATAATTTCATCGCGACCGGAAAGATGATTTCTAAAAAGGCCGTTCCTCTAATTCTTCCCAGATATCTTGTTCAGGACATCGACACTCCCGAAGATTGGGAAAGCGCCGAACTCATGTACGAAAATTGTAAAGGAAAGGGATTAATATGATGAAAAAAGAATATCCTCTGGATTTTGTCTCCCTGCCCTTTGACAGAATAGACGAATGGGTGGAAAACTTTTTCCTTCCCCAGACACCGGAGGATTTCTGCGCTTTTTACAACGCTGTAAAAGAGGCTTATTTTAAAGTCGTCAGAAAACATGAAGGCTCCTTCATAGGGGATGTTCTCCTTTGTAAAATAAAAATATATCAGGAATTTACTAAAGTAATCTGTGCTCTGAATCTCATAAAACAGATTGAAGCAGCCGGCTTCGTTCCTGTATGCGGCGATAAATCCGCGCTTTTCAGGAAACTTATCAAAAAAGACGCGGATTTTGAGAACAGTCTCCCTTTTTCAGATTTAAGGGAAAAAGACGCTCTGCATGTGTTTTACAAAAAAATGAGAAATATTCTTTACTCAATGCGGGTAAACAAGGATATTTTATATTTTTTCCATTCTAAAAAAGATAAATACAGGGTATTGAACGCGATGCCCTGCCGCGAAACAATCCTTTATTCTAAAAAAATAAACCGTTCATTCTGTTATGCTTCCCCTCTGGACTGGCTCCACGGATCGGACAGGGTTACGCTGGATACTCATATATCCGAGGAAATATATTCGGTTTCTGAAGAAATACTCGCCAATATGAAGGATGTAACAGCAAAACATGGTCTTGAAGTCCCGGAAGAAATTCTGATGACCCTGAAAAAATTCACCGTCATTCACATAAGCTCTTCAGCTAAGGAATTTATAGCGATAAGAAGTAAAATACAGAAAAGTGAACCTTTCTATGTTCTTGGCGGCAATCAGAGTTCTTTTCTGAACAGGGCCGTAAGCCTCTGCAACAGGAAAAACGGCGGATACTCCCTGGGGTTCAATCATGGCAACGACACTTTTTCAAACAGGGATCTGCGCTTTGAATTTTCCATAGTAAATGAATTTGTTACCTATACCGACGGCGCCGCGAAGCTTCTGAGGGAAAGAAACAGAAACGTGTCGGAAACGTTAAGCTCCAACGACCCTGAAATAAGTTCCCTGGATACGGACATCTATTTGAATTTGTGGCTTAAAAACAAACAGATGCCTCTTGTGGAAAAAGTAAAGAAAGTCATGCTTACGGGTTACCCATACGATCTTTATGAGACCCTGACCTACGGGCCTCCGGATATCGCTTTTTTCGATCTTGAATTCAGAACGATAAAAGCGCTTGTCGATGCGGGTTTTGAAGTTATCTACAAGGCCCATCCCGAAGCGTGTTACCATATGCCTAACATATATGGCGACAAAGTACAGATAGTGAGAGAGCCTTTTGAACAGCTTATGCATATTTCGGACGCTTTTATATTTCTCTATTCCTATACGAGTGTTTTTCCTATCGGTTTGTGTACCCGCAAGCCCGCGATTCTCCTGAATACTTTGAAAAATCACAGGTATCACACAAAAGAAATATATGAATTACTGGAAAAACGCTGTAAAGTAATTAATGTTTATAGCGGGCCGAGCAACAGATTTATGTTTGATGTCGGCGAGATGACAGAATATTTAAAAAGGAAACACGGCGAACCTGATATCGAACTCCTTGAGAAATACATGTTCCCGTCCAATTATAAAAAAATATGATACCCTACGGAAAACAGCTTATTGAGGAAGACGACCAGAATGCTGTAATGGAAGTCCTCAAATCCGACTTTATAACAACCGGCCCAAAAGTTACCGAATTTGAAGACGCCGTGAAAAAATTTACCGGCGCCTCCAATGGAGTGGCTGTATCCAGTGGCACCGCGGCCCTGCATTGCTCCATGTTTGCCATAGGAATAAAGCCCGGAGATGAAGTGATTGTCCCGGCTATGACTTTTGCCGCCAGTGCCAATGCGGTCCTTTACCAGGGCGGCACCCCGGTTTTTGCTGATGTCAATCCCGAAAATTTACTGATAGATCCTGAAAGCGCGGCTTCCCTCATAACCAGAAGGACAAAAGCCATACTGGCTGTGGATTATGCCGGACAGCCCTGTGATTATGATACACTCAGAAAAGTTACCGATGAAAACGGCATTTATCTTCTCTCTGATGCCTGTCATTCCCTGGGCGCCGAATACAAAGGCAGAAAAGCGGGAGTCCTCGCCGACATGACCTCTCTGAGTTTTCATCCCGTGAAGCAGATTACCACAGGCGAAGGCGGCATGGTACTCACTGATAATAAGGAATTCGCCGAAAAAATGTACCATTTCCGTAATCACGGTATTACCACGGATTACCGTCAGCGCGAAAAACTCCGCGCGTGGCATTATGAAATGACAGAACTCGGCTTTAATTACAGAATTACGGATTTTCAGTGCGCTCTCGGCATAAGCCAACTTGCCAAACTTGAAAAATGGGTACGAAGAAGACAGGAGATAGCCGCAATTTACGATAAAGCATTTTCTTCCATTAAAGAATATCTGGCCCCTTTGCCAAGCAGTCCTGATGTCAGCCACAGTTATCACCTTTATGTTATAAAAGTTAAAAATGCGAAACGCGATATACTTTTTCATGGACTCCGGAAAAAAGATATCGGCGTCAACGTGCATTATATACCTGTCCATCTTCACCCTTATTATCGAAGCATTTACGGAGATCTCAGAGGTTTATGTTATAATTCGGAGCAGGTTTACAAAGAAATCATATCTCTGCCTATTTATCCTCATCTTAAAAATTCGGAAATAGAATACGTTATAGATTGTATATATAAAATGGTGAAAAAATGACTCAAATTGAAGAGAAAAAAGCTACGACCCAGCTTAATACCTGGGAAGGCGAATTCGGAAAAGAATATACTGACAGAAACAAGATTGAATGGAGTAAACGTGCCCCTTCTTTCGCCAAAATGCTTGAAGGCCTTCAGTTGAAAAATATTCTGGAAGTCGGCTGTAACAGAGGACACAATCTTGTCGCTCTGTCTGAAATATTTAAGGATGCGCTTCCCGGAATTACAGGCATTGAACCTAATGGCTACGCCATCGAAATAGCCAGAAAATCAAGTCCTCTTATAAGTGTTTTGAAAGCGGATGCCTTTAATATTCCTTTTAAGGATGGATATTTCGATCTGGCATTTACAGCTGGAGTGCTTATACATATATCTCTTAAAGACCTGCATCGCGCCATGAGGGAAATATATCGTGTCTCGGGAAAATATATCCTCGCTGTCGAATATTTTGCCGAAGAGGAGACTGAAATTCAGTACAGAGGTAGCACGGACCTTCTTTGGAAAAGAAATTTTCTCAAACATTATCAGCAGCTTTTTCCCGGCCTTAAGCTTGTTAAAAACGGCTACTGGGGAGAAAATGAGGGTTTTGACAGGACCACATGGTGGCTGATGGAAAAAACCGGTCATTTCAGCATGAATTCAAAGGATTTGGACTTAATAGTTTATGATTTTGACGGAGTTATGACGGATAATCGTGTCATACTCTCAGAGGACGGCAAGGAGTCCGTATCGGCAAACCGTTCCGATGGACTTGGCGTGGGGATAATAAGGCAGTTGAATGTGCCTCAGATTATCATCAGCACCGAAACAAATTCCGTTGTCAGAAAAAGGGCCGAAAAACTTAATATCGAAGTTATCAATGCCTGTAAGGACAAGAAAAAAGTCCTTGAAGATTACTGCCGTGAAAAAGGGTATAATTTAGGCAGGGTAGTTTATGTGGGAAATGACTTAAATGACCTTGAAGTAATGAAAACAGTCGGTTTCCCAGTTGCCCCCTCAGATGCTTATCCACAGATACTTTCTGTGGCTAAGTTTATTACCTCGGCCAAAGGCGGGCATGGAGTAGTCAGGGAATTGTCAGAATATATCAAATAATTAATGGGGAAAATATGAGCATTTTCATAATCGCGGAAATAGGTATAAATCATAATGGAAGTATGGACATCGCCAGGGATCTGATAAAAACCGCAAAGGAAGCCGGTTGTGATGCCGTCAAGTTTCAGAAACGCACTATAGATATTGTTTATTCAAAGGAGCTTCTCGACTCTCCAAGGCAAAGTCCGTGGGGAAATACCCAGAGAGCGCAAAAAGAAGCCCTCGAATTCGGCTTGGAGAAATATCAGGAAATAGACCGTTATTGCAAGGAGATCGGCATTGAGTGGTTCGTTTCCGCATGGGATGGGGAAAGTCAGAATTTCATCAGACAGTTTAATCTGAAATATAATAAAATCGCTTCGGCGATGATAGTTGATAAGAAATTTCTCGCTCAGGTAGCTTCAGAAGGCAAACACACTTTTATTTCTACAGGAATGAGCAAAGTAGAAGAAATAGGCGCCGCGGTTGAGATTTTTAAAAAGGCCGGATGTTCGTTTGAACTGATGCACTGTGTTTCGACTTATCCCATGGATGATGAAGACGCGAACCTTGGCGCCATACTCTCACTTAAGTCAAGATATAAATGTAATGTAGGCTATAGTGGTCATGAAGTCGGCCTTGCGGTTTCCTATGCTGCCGCCGCTCTCGGAATTTCTTCGCTTGAGCGCCATATCACCATAAACCGCGCGATGTACGGTTCAGACCAGGCGGCTTCGCTTGAACCTTCAGGTCTGCGTCAGCTTATCGGCGGTATACGCAAAATTGAAAAAGCCATGGGCAGTGGAGTGCTCGGTATTCAGCCCAAAGAAGTTCCGATAGCCAAAAAGCTCCGCGCTCATATCTGTCTGGAAGGCGATTGATATTTCATTCAAAGGAGTCTGAAAATGGATAAATCGATTGTCGCCGGATACCGGCACACTGGAATTATTGTTAAGGATATGAAAACGTCCCTTCATTTTTACAGGGACATACTCGGCTTGAAAGTTGTTCAGGAACTCGCCGATAACTCCGATTATATAAACACTATAACAGGAACGGAAAACTGTGATGCCCGTTTCTATAAAATGGACTGCGGGGACGGGACTATCCTGGAAATTCTTGAATACCGTAATTATCCTACTGAACTTATTCCGCAGGAAATTTACAATGTTGGAGCGGCCCATGTCGCTTTGAGAGTTCACAATGCTGAAGATGCTTACGAGAGGCTTCTCAAAGCTGGCGTAAAAGTATTGAGCAGACCGGTACTCTCCTCGGAAGGCATAGCAAAAGTATTTTTCTGTCTCGATCCGAATAACGTAAGGATTGAGATGGTTGAAATGATTGATAAAAAATAAAAAGGCGTCAAAATGAAAATATATGGAATTATTCCGGCGCGCGGAGGCTCCAAAGGTGTTCCGAATAAAAACATCAGACTACTTGGCGGTTATCCGCTTATAGCCTACAGTATCGCCGCCGGAAAACTTGCCTCTAAAATCGACCGCATAATAATTTCCACGGATTCCGAACAGATAGCTGAAATTTCCCGCCGTTTCGGTGCGGAAGTCCCTTTCATGCGGCCCGCTGAATTTGCTCAGGACCGCTCCCCTGACAGGGATTTCGTAGTACATGCCATAAAATGGTTTGAAGAGAAGGAAGCTTCCGCTCCGGATTATCTTGTGCATCTGAGGCCAACAACCCCCTTGAGGGACCCGTTGCTTATGGACAAAGCTATCGAAAATATGATGGAAAGCACTAAAGCCACTTCCCTGCGTTCCGCTCATCCATGTTCAGAATCTCCCTTTAAATGGTTTCTTCTCAAAGAAGATGGTTTCTGCACGGGGATAAATACTGATGACATGGACCTGCTCAATCAGCCGCGGCAGATGTTTCCCACGGTTTATATACCTGACGGATATGTCGATGTGCTGAAAACCGAATTCATCAGGGAGTCAAATACTATTCACGGTAAGCATGTGCTCGGTTTCATTTCCCCTTTCTGCCGTGAAGTCGATTCTCTCGAAGATTTCGAAGCGCTTGAATTTCAGATTAAGAAACATGGAAGCCCGCTTCTGGACTTCCTTAAAAATAATTTTTCACCTATGGAGTAATAAAATGGCCAGTTGGACTTTCAATATAAATCCCGTTGACGTTCCCAATGTAAACACAAAATACAGGAAAATAAATACAAAGCTCCCCGTTCCTGAGAGCCTTCCTCTGCTTGAAAAGCTGGACAAATACGAATCCGTTTCAATGCATGGGCAGATGCCCGTAGTATGGGATAAGGCAGAGGGTTTTAATGTTTATGACGCATGGGGCAATAAATGGATTGATTTTACAAGCACTATATTTGTAACCAACGCCGGACATGGCAATCCGAAAATAATAAAGGCGCTTAAGGGTGTCCTCGATAAACCTCTGCTTCATACATATACCTACGCTTCAAAAGAGCGCGTTGATTATCTCGAATATCTGATTAAAAACACCCCAAAGCAGTTCGAAAAAGCCTTTTTCCTCTCCGCAGGTACTGAGGCCACTGAATGCGCCTTGAAACTGATGAGATTGAAAGGGTACAAATCCGGTAAGAAAAAACCCGGCATAATAGCCGTTGAGGGAAACTGGCACGGCAGGACCATGGGCGCACAGATGATGGGGTTCAATCAGAAACAGAAAGAATGGATCGGTTATCTTGATCCGAACATAAATCACCTGCCTTTCCCTTATCCCTGGCGTAAAGAAGCGTCCTCAAATCCAGCGAAGTATTTCAGAGACAGTATCGAAGCCCTTATGAAAGAGAAAGGCATCTCTCCTGAAACAGACCTCTGCGGGTTCATGCTTGAAACTTTTCAAGGCTGGGGCGCGGTTTTCTATCCTCCTGAATTCATTCAGGAACTTGAAAAGTTTGCCAGAAAGCATGGTATGCTCATCGCCTTTGACGAAATGCAGGCCGGTTTCGGTCGTACGGGAAAGCTTTTCGGATACATGCACTACGGTGTGGAACCCGACCTCATTTGTTGCGGCAAAGGCATAAGCTCCAGTGTCCCGCTCTCCGCCGTGCTCGGCAGCCGTGAAGTAATGGACCTCCCTGAAATAGGTTCTATGAGCTCCACGCATTCAGCGAATCCCTTTGTATGCGCCGCCGGACTCGCAAATATGAAAGAAATCATTGAAGGCGGCCTCATAGAAAACTCCCGCAAACTCGGAGAGCTTTTCCATAAGAGACTTAATCAGATGAAAGACCGTTTTCCTAAACACATCTCATACATACAGGGAGTGGGCCTCCTTGCCGCTCTTATCTTCAATGACGAAAATGGAAATCCTCTTTCAGAACTTTGCAGCGTTATAAGTGAAACGTGTATGCGCCGCGGTCTGCTTGTGGTTCATACAGGGCGCGAATCCATTAAACTTGCTCCTCCGCTCATGATTACCGAGGAAGCTTTGCTTGAGGGACTTTCTGTCTTTGAGCAGACAATAGCCGATTCAATAAAAAAATAAGGGAATGACTGATATGGAAGCAAAAAACAGCAATTGGAGCGAAAAAGAAAAAGATTACGATAAGCTCAGAAGCGAATTTCTGCAGAACATAAATGTCGCGGATTATGTTGATCATCCACATCTTTTCGTCAGGAGACAGACTGTTACCGGGCATCTTACAAGGATAAATCTTTTTAATATGGCCCTTGACGTGAAGGGTTCTGTTGTGGAATGCGGCGTTCACAAAGGCGACAGCCTCATGCTTTATTATCATCTCTCAACAATACTGGAGCCTACAGCTTTCAACCGGAAAATTTACGGCTTTGACACCTTTGAAGGTTTCAGGTCTCTTTCCGATAAGGATTCAAAACAGCTGACTGAAAAAATGTTTTCCGACACTGACCATGATATCCTTAAGAAAGCCATTGAAATACAGGATATGAACCGTTTTGTTTCACATTTGCCTAAGTGTGAACTTGTAAAGGGCGATGCCATTCAGACAATCCCTGAATTCAAGAAAAAACACCCTGAACTCATAATCGCCCTTCTTTACCTGGATTTCGACATTTATAAGCCGACAAAAGTAGCAATAGAGGAATTTCTTCCGCTCGTTCCAAAAGGCGGCATTGTGGCTTTCGATGAATTGAACTGTTCGAAATGGGCCGGGGAAACCGAGGCTTTCAAGGAACTGCTTGCCATAAATAATGTGAGATTGCGGAAGTTCCCCTTTGACCCCTGGGTTTCATATTTTATAGTCGGAGAATAGCAGGTAGAGTACCTGCACTTTGCGGAAAAACTTTGTTTTTCCCGGGCACGAAGTACCATTTTTTATAACGTTTCGCGTCCGCTCATTTCATTGCGGCAGAAAAAGGATAAAATTATGCATGTAAATCTCAGCGCTTATGACGATGTCGAAAACCTTGACAGGTTTGATTCAAAATCATTCGCTTCATATTGCGATGGAAAGTTCGCGGGATGCGATAAGCATATCGCTTTCATTAAAAAGCATTGCGCTGGAAAATCCTGGACGGGAAAAGTCTGTGAAATAGGTTCAGGAAACAGCAAACTTCTCTACCGGCTTGAAAAGGAAGGGCTCCTGAAAGAAGGCTTCGGCTATGAAATAAGCCGTTCCCGGCACCTTTTCGCCGAAAAGTTCAAAGCCTACGTCAAAAGTACAAAAGTGGAAAACCGCAATAATGACATATTCAAAGCTCCGCCTCTGGAAAGCATGGATATCATCCTCATGGTGGATATCGTCTTCCAGCTTTTCGGTCCCCTTTTCCCAAGTGCTGAAGAAAATATAATTTCCTGGATTAAAAATTCCCTGAAGAAAAACGGTCTCCTCCTTATGGAGCTTATGGATTTCAATTATTTCCGGAAATGTATTGCGCTCTCAAAGGAAAAGGAATTCCGCTGGTGGGAAAAATTCCCTCCTCACGACCCCTTTGAGTTTGTCCTCGCTGAGATTTCCTTGGACAAAAATAAGGACATAGTCTGGAAAAAACAGTTTTTCAGGAGAAATTCCACGGAACGCTCCGATTTTGTGAATGTCATCAGGCCTTATTCTCCAAAGAAAATAACAGCTCTTTTGAAAAAGGCCGGTTTCAGCGCCGAGACTTTTCCGTATTGGAGGAAGAGCGGCGATATAGATGAAGGCGGATATTTAGTTCTTGCTAAGAAAAAATAGCAAGTCATTAAACCGTCAAATATCCGTTAATAAATATAATATAAACATTATAAATAGGATATAAACTATGAAATGTACAATATGCGGTAAGGATGATTTATCTGTCCTGAGTCGTACCCTGAGGAGGGGAAACGGCACTGTTTACTATTGCGAAGATTGCGACATGGGCCTTTTGGAGCCATGTTATAAGGACGCAAAGGAATATTATGACAAGGAATACCGCAAAAAATTCACGGATGATTTGAAGAAGCCGAGCTCCGACCCGGAAGAAATGTTCAAACTTCAATCCATGTTTCATACTGACAGGGTGGATATTGTCCGCAAGTACTTTGACAAAAAGAAGAACTTTCTGGAAATAGGTTGTTCAGCCGGACAGTTTCTGACGCATGTTTATAAGAAATTTTCCAAATATGTTGGAATAGAACTTGATACAAACTGCGCGGCCTTTATTGAAAAGAAATTCGGTGTCAAGGTATATACCGATGAGTTGGATAAATGCGATTTCAAAGGCAATAAATTTGATTATATAGCTTTCTATCAGGTACTTGAGCATACATCAAACCCGCTTCAATTTCTTGCTGATGTCAAAAAACTCTTGAAAAAGGATGGTAAAATATTTGTTGAAGTCCCAAACCTTTATGACCCTCTTCTGCATCTCTGGAAAGTCGAGTCCTATAAAGGATTTTACTATCATGAAGCACATACCCATTATTTCACGAAAAAAGCTCTTCAGAAACTCTTCAAGGCCGCGGGATTTAAAATCAACAAGATGTATTTTTTACAGGACTACAACCTCTACAATAATCTCTACTGGTATTTCAACAACGCTCCCCAGCCCGACTGTGTCTTCGGCCTCTCGAAGCCGCATATAGATTTTCAGGATGCTTATGAAAAAGTTTCACGCAAACTTAATAAACTCTTCCATGAAAGCGATGCAAAATACAAAAAAATCCTGGCTGAAAACGAACTTACTTCCAACATATTCATAACAGCGTCTGGAGAAAAATGAAAATACTCGGAGTAAGCGCTTTTTATCATGATTCGGCCGCCGCCCTTGTAGCGGACGGAGAAATCATTGCCGCCGCACAGGAAGAACGTTTTACTCGAGTGAAACATGATTTCCGTTTTCCCTCAAACGCGATAAAATTCTGTCTCGAATATGCCAAATCTTCCATGGCTGACATTGATTACGTGGTGTTTTATGACAAGCCCATGATGAAATTCGACAGGCTTCTCGAAACTTATATGACTTTCGCGCCGTCAGGCTTCAGTTCTTTTGCCAAAGCCATACCCCTCTGGCTCAAGCAAAAACTGAACATGCGCCGAGAAATAAAAAAACAGTTGGGATTGGATTTCAAGGGAAAAATAGTATTTACCGAACATCACGAATCACATGCCGCGAGCGCTTTTTATCCGTCGCCTTTTGAGGAAGCCGCCGTGCTGACCATTGACGGCGTAGGGGAATGGGCTTCCGCAAGCATAGGAAAAGGCTCCGGAAACAATCTTGAAATACTCAAGGAACTTCATTTTCCTCATTCGCTGGGGCTGCTTTATTCGGCGTTCACTTATTTTACTGGTTTCAAAGTCAATTCAGGTGAATACAAGCTCATGGGCCTCGCGCCTTACGGAAAACCTGTTTATGCCGATATAATAAAAAATTACCTCATGGACATAAAGGATGACGGTTCTATCTGGATGGACATGTCCTATTTCAACTACTGCCAGGGCCTGACCATGACCTCGGCCAAGTTCCATAAACTTTTCGGCGGTCATCCGCGCAAATCCGAAACAAATATAACTCAGCGTGAAATGGATATTGCCGCCTCTATTCAGGCCGTTACCGAAGAAGTCATGATAAAAATGGCGAAACACGCGAAAGAAATAACAGGTGCGAAATATCTCTGCCTTGCCGGAGGCGTCGCCCTCAATTGCGTTGGAAACGGTAAAATACTCCGGGAAAAGATTTTTGACGATATCTGGATACAGCCGGCAGCAGGCGATGCCGGAGGTGCTTTGGGCGCCGCTCTGTTTGTCCAGCATAAGCTTCTCCGCTGTGAACGCCGCGCCGATAATAAAAATGATTTTCAGAAAGGTTCTCTTTTAGGATGCCGTTTTACAACTTCTGAAATAACAGAATATCTCAATGGCGTCAAAGCTGATTACCATGTTTACGAAAAAGAGGAAGAGCTTGTCTCAACGGTCGCGAAAGCCATCGCGGAAGATAAAGTAATAGGATGGTTTGCAGGCAGAATGGAATTCGGCCCGCGCGCCTTGGGCGCCAGAAGCATTATCGGCGACGCGCGCAGCGAAAAAATGCAGGCCGTAATGAATCTGAAAATCAAATACAGAGAATCTTTCCGGCCCTTTGCCCCATGTGTGCTGAAAGAAGATGTAAACAAGTATTTTGAGCTTGACGAAGAATCTCCCTACATGCTGCTTGTGGCCCCGGTAAAAGAGGAATTGAGAGTGAAACTCAATGATGAACAGAGGGCCGTCATGCAGAATGACCCTGACCTCTGCAAAAGAGTCAATATTCCGCGCTCAACACTTCCAGCCATCACGCATATCGACTATTCGGCGAGAGTGCAGACTGTGGATAAAGCAAGGCACGGCGTTTTTTATGAACTCATTAAAAAGTTTAAAGAACTCAGCGGCTGTTCCGTCATCATAAATACCAGTTTCAATATCCGCGGAGAGCCGATTGTATGTTATCCGTCCGACGCCTTTAACTGTTTCATGAATACCGAAATGGATCTCCTCGTCCTCGAAAATGTCGTGCTTTTCAAGGAGGAACAGAAAAATATTCCTGCTGGAAATACCGAAAAATATAAACAATCATTCAAACTGGACTGATAACAATATGATTAATCCTTTTCTGCAGATAAACTGGATGCCGGACAATGCCGAAATAAAAAAATTTGGCCGTTCCATTCTGATCGGCCTGCTTATAATAGGCTTCCTGATTGGACTGTTTTCATTTTACAGAACGGGAGCGACGGCGTGGCGTCCAACGCTGATACTGCCGATGACAGGTATTATTGTTTTTATTCTTTCTTCGCTTGCTCCAAAAGCGGCATTGCCTCTCTATTATATCTGGTTCCTGATAGCGGCGTGTATCGGAATAGTTATATCAAATATCCTGCTTACCGCATTTTATTACCTGTTTTTTTCACCTTTCTCGGTTATAATACATAAACTCAGCGGTTATGATCCTCTCAAATTGAAGAAAAACATAGAGAGAAAAACCTATTGGTTTGAGCATAAACCGCGCAAGGATTTAAAATCTTATTATAAACAATACTGAAGGTAAGTTGATGACAAAAGAAAAAAAGAAATTTGAGGAGTTTTCCGATGAAAGTAATATTCTTTCCGAGTTTCTGGAGTTTCTGAAACATAATAAGAAATTTTGGATGCTTCCGATAATAATAATACTTCTCCTTTTCGGACTTCTGATAATTCTCGGCGGTACAAGTGCGGCTCCTTTCATTTATGCGCTCTTTTAATTTAAAGGATTTCGAATGTTTGAACTCAAAAATAAAGTCGTCGCAATAACAGGCGGGGCAGGACTTCTGGGAAGACAGCACGCCGAAGCTGTAGCTGAATTCGGGGCAAGTCCTATAATTCTCGATCTCTTCAAGGACAGAGCGGAAGCCGTAGCCGCGGATATTTCGAAAAAATATAAAGTCAACGCTTTCGGGACCGGACTGGACATTACCAGTGAAGGAGACGTTGAAAAATGCTGTGAAATTATATTAAAGAAATACGGCAAAATCGACGTTCTCATAAACAACGCCGCGAACAATCCGAAAATGGAGACAAAGGGTTCAAAAAACTTCTCGAGGCTCGAAAATTTCGATCTCAAAATATGGGAACAGGATATTGCCGTCGGCTTGACGGGGGCTTTTCTATGTTCGAAGTATTTCGGGCACACGATATCAAAAAATCCTGAAGGCGGTTCCATAATAAATATTTCTTCCGATCTGGGAATAATAGCTCCCGATCAGCGCCTCTATAGAAAAGAAGGCCTGCCTGAAGATGAACAGCCCGTCAAACCAGTTACTTATTCAGTTGTCAAGACAGGCCTTATTGGTCTGACCCGTTATATCGCCACCTACTGGGCTGATAAAAATGTCCGCTGCAACGCGATATGTCCCGGCGGAGTTTATAATAATCAGCCTGAAGATTTCGTTGACAAACTTACAAAGCTCATTCCTTTGAGGCGTATGGCAAAACTTGGTGAATACAAGGGAACTATTGTTTTCCTCTGTTCCGATGCCGCAAGCTATATGAACGGAGCCATCCTATCCATAGATGGCGGCAGGACCGCCTGGTAAATTTTTTCGTGTCCGCAATATTTGCAAATTGGTACTATAGCAGTCTGGCGGTCTGAAAACTTTCAAAAATTGGGCCTAATACTATCAAAAATATAATAGTTGCAAATGAAAGCAACATTATAATTACTCAAACGTATTTTTTAACTATGAGGACTGAATTTATACCGAGCATGCCGAAGGAATTATTGAGGATATAATTTAATTTTTCGGCCTTGATCGGGGTTTTCATTACGAGATTGGGCATATCGCATTCGGGGTCGAGATTGTCGATGTTCATGCAGGGATGAATGATGTTGTCCTGAAATGAGGGAATGTTTCCGGCTAATTCAAGGGCACCGGCGGCGCCCATTGCATGGCCTATGAAGCCCTTGGTGTTATTGATATACGGAGCTTGGGAAGTGTTGGCGAAAACTTTTCTGATGGCTACGCATTCCTGAACGTCGCCAGCTTTTGTGGAAGTGGCGTGCGAATTTATCAAGTCTATGTCTTCAGGTTTGAGAGAGCCTTTTTTCAAAGCCGCTTCTATGCATTCGGCCTGTCTGTCGTAATTCGGCAACACTGGATTTGTGGCGTCTGAATTTATCGCGTATCCCGCTATTTCGGCATAGATTTGAGCACCGCGTTTCAGGGCATCGCTCAATCTTTCAAGGACAAAAAGGCAGCCTCCTTCGGAAACCACAATGCCGTTTCTATCCCTGTCAAAAGGCCTGCTGGCCTTCGCCGGGTCGCTGTGTGAAGCCAGAGCACCCTGGCTCTTAAAACTCGCGAATATGCCGAAAGTATGGATGCTTTCAGATATTCCCCCGGCCAGGGCCACGTCAACTTCGTTCAGAAGAAGCTGCTGTACTCCCTGTATGATACCGGCATTGCCTGCGGCACAGGCCGCGCCTATCGTGTAATGAGGCCCTGTAATTCCAACGTTTATAGTTACTTCTCCGGCGGGATTGTTGGATATGGACCTGGGGTTATGGTGATGTGTCCAGAATTTTATATCATAATTGAACTGGCTGATATTGTAAACTTCATTTTCGGTTTCGACATTGCCGTGTTCGGTTATTCCTATGTATATTCCTGTTCTGGAGCTGTTTTCGGCGCTGATTTTTATCCCGGCATCCTGCAGGGCTTCATTGGCGCAGTATATGGAAATGGAACCGGCGCGCGTCCCCACCCTCAATGTTTTTTTGTTCTGATAGCGCAGGACATCAAAATCGCATATTCCCGCATGTACCTGTCCTATGTAACGGTGTTCCATGTTTTTTACGCCTGAAACAGAACTGAGCAGATTATTTCTGAATTCAGCAAGGCTGTTTCCGTTAGGTGAAGTCAAGCCGATACCGGTTATTACTATTCTTTCATTGGCCGAAAACATTGCAACACTTTCCTTTAAGGCATATATTTACGATACATTCTTAATAACAATATTAAAACTTTAAAAATTACGGCTTAAATTAAAATAATCAAATTGAATTACGAACTATGGTAAATTTATGATTGTAGGAATAGGTACCGATATAGCCAGGATAGCAAGAATAAGAGAAGCCATCGAAAGACACGCCGGGGCGTTCCTGTCTCATATTTTCACGGAAGAGGAGCAGGCCGAGGCGGACGGCAGAAAAAGTCTTGAACAGTATTATGCCGGAAGATGGGCCGGAAAAGAAGCCCTTTCAAAGGCGCTCGGCTGCGGAATAGGCGAAAAATGTCTCTGGTTGGATATAAACATCATGAATAACCCCGACGGCCAACCCCAGATTTTTCTTTCCGGCAAAACCGCCGAGACTGCCGCAAAACTTTCCGTCAAAAATATCCATATTTCCATAAGCCATGAAAAAAAATACGCGTGTTCCACTGTAGTCCTCGAAAGTTAAAATAATGAATATTATTGCTTTCATACCGAGAAGACTGGATTATTTCAATGAAGTTGTGAGTAAGCTTTCCTCCCCTGATTTTGAAGTCCTGCCGCTTTACTTTTATGAATTACTTCCTAAATTTGATAAAAACCGGGCCTTTGAAGAACTGGGCATTTTCTGGGATAAACTTTTTTCATCTTCGCGTTACGATGCTCTTTGGTCCTACAATCTCCCAGATGAATTAACCATCTTCAAATGCAGACAATACGGGGTGCCGGCCCTTATCCAGGAATTTTACGGGCATTTTCCTGAAAGGCTTCCCGCAGTAGTCCCCATGGACATGGATTTAGTTAAACATTATGGGAAAAGCACCGAAGAAAACAAGAAGTCAAAAGGGGGAAAAAGCTCCCCGATTGTAACTATAGCCCTCGGTATTGTTCCATATTCTGACGGATATACAATTTCTTCAACCATAACCAGTAATAAAACTGACGGAAAAGTGCCTATAAGTTCTTTCTGGAAAAATGACGGATTAATTTTATCTAATTTAAATTTCATTGCTTCAATATTTACTATTTTTGAGAATACTCCTGAACTTTCAGCCTGCGTTCTCAAAGTCCGCATACATCCGAAATATCCCGATTTATTTGTCAATGAAATCAATTACGTCCAGAAACTGGATAATCCGCGCATAAGCATAGACGATTCCGCTGATATTTCCCAATCTCTGGAAAGTTCCGATATCGTGATATGCATTGATTCAAACTTCGGTTTTGACGCCATCCGCGCAGGGTGTGAGGTAATCACTTACGGCGGAAAGGCCTTTTACGGGAATCCCCAGTTAAGTTCTTCTCCGAACGGCGCGGCTGAATTTCAGAAAAGTCTGATTGAGGCAGTCAATAAGATAAGAAACATCGGCAAAACACGAAAGCCTTTTATGGACTCATTTATAAGTGACCTGAAAAACAGCATGTCCTGTCCTTGTGAAAAACCTTATGATATCGAAAAAATTAAAAATTCAATTAATTATGCCCTTTCAATTCCTCTGATAAGGATGGGAAAAACATGAGTGATGAATTTAAAGTCGATATCGCGTCCATTCCTCTGAACAGGGCCCCGGGGATAAGCGCATTCATGAGGGTACGCAATGAAGGCGAATTCCTGGAACAGGCCATTGAAACGCATCTCCCGTATTTTGACGAATTCGTAATTGTCTATAACAGATGCACTGACAACAGCGAAGAAATCATCAGAGAATTTGCCGCCAAATCGGATAAAATAAAGGCTTACCATTATTTGCCCCACGTTTATCCGCAGGGTTCGTCAAAACATTATGAGCTTCCGCAGGATTCCGTTCACAGCTTTGTGAATTATTCAAATTACGCCCTTTCAAAGACCACAAAAACAATATGCACTAAAATCGACGCTGATCATATCGCTGTGGCGCCGAGAATAAAATTCCTCATTGACGGTCTCAGAAAAGGTTTTCTGGGGGAAAAGGATTTTCTTCTTTTCAGCGGTATAAATCTTTGGCGCGAAGAAAACAAAATGCTTGTAAAAAAGGATATGTCTTTTTCGGGAATTACCGGGGACATAGGTTTTTTTCATGTCGGGCCGGATATTTATTTTATCAGGGTGGAGCAGGGAGAGACATTGAAGATAAAATATGATAAATCATATCGGGTTATAAACGGCGGCCTGATGTATTTCCATATGAAAGGCGCTAAAAAAGACAGAGGCATTACCAATTACGACTTAGACGAAAACCCCCAGTCATATTACGTTCCGGTAGTGGAGAGTGAATGGCAGAATCAGGAAGCGCTAAGTTTTAATGAATTTGTAAGTCTGCATCCCGAATTTCCGGAATTGAAGGAATTCTGCGACCCGAATGATCTGATAATCCTTGACAATTAAATTTTGCTATAATAATATTCAACATGAAAGTAAAATATGAAAAAGCTGGACGTTAAATCAAAATCCATAAAATGGATTAATGCTCTTGAATTGGAAACTACCGAGAGAGGCGGAATAATTCCACTCCGTTATAAAAAGTCCGAAATCAGCCGTATGGATAAAATGATACCAATCGCCAGAATGAGCACAAGCATTGAACTTCAAGTTCAGGGACGCTTCAGAAAGATTGAGATAACGCTTAGGCTTGTCAATTCCGATGGCTTCGGATTTGCCGGGGAATGGCGTTGGGGGCATTTTAAAGTTCTCCCTCACTGGCGTCTCGAAAATGATTTTACCAAAATACAGAAACTTTCAGCCGGACTCCCGCCCGCCCCGGAAAAAAATTGTCCTCTCCGCCTGCTGCTTCCTACTCACTGTGAAATTGAATTCCTCGAAATTCATACGGATGAAACTCCTGATGAAGATTTCAAAACTTATGATTATTCTCAAATTCCGGGAGCGAAAGCTTTGAGATGGCTCGTTTACGGGGATTCCATAACGCAGGGCGCAAACTGTTCGACACCCTCAAATACCTGGGTTGATATAGTATCAAGAAAACTGGGTCTCAAAACAACCAATATAGCCATAGGCGGACATGGCAGGGCCGAACTGGTGATTGCAGAAGCAATAGCGGCGAGAAATGATTTTGACATGCTCTCACTGCACATGGGCGCTAACGCCCTCAACGAGATGGAATTTGCCGAACGGCTTAAAAAATTCATACTGATAATAAGGGAAAAACATCCCTCTGAAAAAATATTTGTCGCGACCCCTATAATTCATATACCTGAAAACTTTTTTGATTCCATTTCGGATAAATTGAGAGACACACGCTTGAGGATGGGAAAATCAGTCATGGAATTGCAGAATTCGGGAGATGAAAATCTTCACTTGTTGGATGGCAATAAAATTTTAGGGGACACACGGGGTATGCTCAGGGACATGGTGCATCTGGATGATTTCGGCATGTCACGTTATGCGGGAAACCTGATGAAATTGATGGCACCGTTTTTAAAATAATGCCGGAAGGCAATAAAAATATGACACCCAGATTAAGCATACAGATAACTCTTCATAACCGTGTCAGGTTTATAAGAGCTTCCCTGCTCTCGGCCCTTAACTGCGGATATGACGACAGTGAAATAATCGTTTTCGACGACGCCTCTTCCGACGGTTCCGGCGAAGAAGTGAAACGCCTTGCAGTGGAATATCCCGGGAAAATACACTATGTCCGCTCTGAGAAAAACATAGGCTGTGCCGGAGGCAGGGCGGCAATGGTCGATATGACGAAAGCTGATTACATACTGGTGCTTGATGATGACGATATTCTTCTACCCTTTGATATTGCCGGCCAGATTGAATTGCTTGACAGAAATCCGGGTTTCGCGGTCTCTTACGGCAAAACATTTGTGGTAGATGAATGTCTTAAACCGCTGAATTCCTCGATGGGCGGCAACTACAGCCGTTTCATACTTGCGTACAATACGCCTGTAACGCATCCCGCCGCGATAATAAGGAGAAGCGATATTCTTGAAGCTGGAAATTACAGGCTCGCCGGGGATTCCATAAAGGCTGTCGCTGAAGATCTTTATCTGTGGTTTAATCTTTCGCTGAAAAAAGATTTTCACTTTGATAACAAGTTCCGCCTGCTTTACAGACAGCACGCCTCCCAGACAACCTTAAAAGAAAATGCCTATATGGAAGCCGCTAATTTCATACATAAAAAAATAATAGAGGCAAATAAAGATATCTACGATCGGATAATCTCCGGTAAAATCGATATCGCGCCGCATGAAAGTAAAACAGTTCTCTTGATACTTGCGATCATCAGCCGCTATATGCCGTCCTCTTCATCCGGGAGGTTGCAGATATTGAATACCGCCGAATCAATAGCCCCTAACGATTACGGGGTAAACGCCGTCAAGTTTGAATACTTTTTTAAAACCGGAAATTATCCCGCCGCGATGACCGAAGCAGAAAAAATGCTCGAAAAATACGGCGCGGATATTTATATACGAAAACTCAGCCTTGAAAAAATCATCCGTGTCTGCGAAAAAACCGGGACCGATACCACAGAAATCAGAAAACAGACAAGCTTCCTGAATTACGAATACTCGCACTTTGATTTATCCAAAATCTCTCTGAAAGAAGAATAATCGTTTACTTATTCTTTATCATTTTTATTCAGGTATTCTATTCTTTTCGCGCGCTGTTCCATGAGTTTTTTCATGGTTTCGTCATCGACAAGAACGTAGTTCGAACCGTCTTTTTTAATGCCCGGGTAATTATTGAAATAATGCTCATAGCGGTTTCCGGGGGACGTTTTGGAAGCAAGTTTGTAAAGGGCAAGCATAGTTCCTGCGGCTTTCGGGTCTTTCAGGTTTCCGAGGGCGTTAATGTAGCTCTGGCGAAAATTATCATTGGATGAAGCGAACTCAGCCCACGGCAGAATTAGGTCCGTCATTCTCCAGTCGGCGTTATTTCTTATTCTCTCAAGAACAGCCTGACACGGCTCTGTATTGTATTCAGGATCGCCGATGGTTTTTATTATTTTTTCCCATGAAGCAATACTTAGAGTTCTGCGGTCGGCAACCTGATAAATGAGTTCTCTTTTCCTGTAGGGTTCTGAAGCCGTCATTATACCTTTGCATACCAGTTCCACGCCTTTTGCCTGGTTGAATTTGCAAATAAGCCCTATGAGACAATTGCGGACATATCTGTTGTTATTATAGTCATTGTCATCAATGCTTGAGAGAGCTTTCTCAATAAGCGGCAGGTCTTCTTTCAGAAGGATATTCCGGTCCCGGTTCTGAAGAATATTCATCATGGAATTTATGCGCTGGGAATCGCAACTCTCAAGCCTTTTTATTACAATATCACGGAGTTTTTTGCTCTGCATGTTTGAGAGAGCGTCCATAGCTGAATAACATCTGTTTTGAGGGCCATTGTTTACAATGTCAATCAATGCGGCTTCAGCTTTTTCCCCGCCTAGATAGCCGAGTATCTGCACTGCCTGCGATGAGGTATTTTCAGGGCCGTTGCGCACCAGAAGAAGGGCCGCGTCAACGAGCCTGTCCTTTTGCATTTCGGTGTTTTCAAGGGAGAAACTTTTATTCAGTTCGTTTATATTCGTCCGCAACGCCGCAATATCGGCGTTCTGCTTTTCAAGAGCAGCCTTAATTTCATCAAGTTCTTTACTCTTGCCCTGACTCATACATCCGGCAATCAGCATCAGGGCCGAAATCGCGATCAATATTCTCTTCATCATAAACAACCCCTTTCCGTTTTGGTTTATTTTTTAATTTCCTTTTTTCTTATCTATTTCATTCAGATATTCTATTTTCTCTGCGCGTTTTTCCATAAGCTTTTTCATGGTTTCATCATCGACCAGAACATATTTTGAGCCATCTTTCTTTATACCGGGATAATTGTCGAGACAGGAATTATAAGGCTGGGAATTGCCGCAGAGGGAAAGAAGCGTTTTGGCCGCTTTAGGGTCTTTCAGGCGGGAAAGTATCTTGACATAGTTTTCATAGTAACTGAGTTTGGGAGGCAAAAGCGTAAGATTAATCAGTTTTATTATGAGATTCGTCATCCTCCAATCACCGGAGGCCGCCATTCTCAGGACAATTTCATACAGGGCTTTTCTGTTGTCCTGCGGAGAGCCGACGGCGGCTGTTATTTTTTCCCAGGAGACAACGCTTAGAGACAATTTTTGGCCGAGTCCGCTGATAAGTTTTCTCTTTTCTTCAGGAATGGAAGTTTCGGATAATTTTTTGCATAGAAGTTCAACTCCCTTTTTCTCATCCAGCTCACATATCATTCTTATAAAAATACTTCGTAAATATCCGCTGTTGCCAGATGCCGTTTTATCAAGGCCGGAAAGAAGTTTTTCCATCAGAGGAATATCTTCTTTTTGAAAAATATTATTTGAGGAATCTCGAAACAGAGCAGTTAACGCGTTTATTTTTTTAAAATCCAGTTCCGGTTTTGAGAGTTCTTCCATAATAATTTCGCGGAGCTTTCCGCTTTTCATATTTTTAAGGGCATATAAAGCGGCTCTATATTTGCGCTCTGTACTGTTTTTCGCGATATCCAGCAATACGGCTTCGGCTTTTTCTCCGCCCAGAGCGCCAAGTATTTGTATGGCCTGATTTGAACATTTATCAGGGCAGTTGCGCACTAAAAGTATTGCGTCATCAAGCATTTTTTCTTTACGCAGTTCGGCGATATTTTCAGGGGACGTGTCGAATTTTTCCAATTCAATACGCAGTGCGCTTATTTCGGCATTTTGTTTTTCGAGGTTTGCGCGGATTTCAGTAATTTCTTTATCATCGTGGCTGACGCATCCCGCAAGTATTATCAGGACTGAAATTGCAAACAACGCTGTTTTCATAAAAAACCTCTTTGTTACAATGGACAATACCATAGCATATTTTTGGAAAAAAACTCTTCTTTTCAGAAATTTCTAAAATAGTATTCGACGGCTTCCCTGATGTCGGCTACTACTGTTATGTCTTTTGTATCCTGAGATGAAATCTGGTCTTCGCCATGTCCGGTTCTTACCATAATACCAACATGGCATCCGGCGTTTTCGGCAGCCTTTATGTCGCTGATTTTATCGCCTATCATAAACGATTTGGAAAGGTCTATGGAATGTTCTTTCGCCGCCCTGATAATCATGCCGGGGCGCGGTTTACGGCAGTCGCAGTTTTTTCTGTATTCGGGTACGATCCCGTCAGGGTGATGCGGACAGTTGTAATATCCGTCGATTTTTAATTCTTTTTCTTTCAGGAGTTCGTCAATTCTATCCTGGATTTTACTAATATTCTCTTCTTTGAAGTATCCTCTGGCAACCCCGGACTGGTTCGATATGACAATGCAGAGATAACCTTTTTCCCTGAGTTTTTTCAAGGCACTGAAGACAGCTGGGATGATTTTGACCTGTTCCGGAGATTTTATATAATTGACTTCTTCTATCAGGACTCCGTCCCTGTCAAGAAAACAAGCTTTTTTCATCTTTATCAGTAATACTTCACTTTTTAATTTTTTAAAAAATTCCAGGATCTCTGAACAGTTCAGGATTTTTAATATTCTGCAAAATTTTATTTTTAAGTTCTTCCTGACTTTTAATATCTTTTGAGATAAGCGAATTGTTAAGTATTTTTATTTCAAGGGTATTATTTTTGAGATTAGCAGAGATGATATGATATTTTCTGTCTTTATCTTCAAGCGGTCCCTTGTTGGTGCCGACCCATTGTATCTGAACGGCATTCATATCGCCGATTTTGATGGGATATCCCCTGAAATACAGGGCATCGGTATCATTTGAATATACTGCGAGATATTCAGTGTCGGAATATTTAAGGACAAGTATTTTTATTTTATCTTTGTCTTTTTCGTTATCGGGGATTTTTTCCCAAATACCCATCAGCGCGTTGTCCAGAGGGAGACCCGGTTTTCCGGCGGGAACGCTGTATTCGCATCCACAGAGAAACACGAAAGTAAAAAACATTGCTGAGAAGAGAGTTAAATTCCGCATTGAAACGCTCCTTTTTTTAATTTTGATATCAGCTAATTTACTTTTTACACCGGTTGTACTGAATTTAAATCTGATTTCAGAAAAGTCCGGGGATATTTATACCGCCTGTAAGTTTGGAGACTTCGGACTGGTACTTTGCCTTTACATTTATAAGCGCGTTGTTCACGGTTTCCTGAATAAGTCCTTCGAGGAGTTCGGGGTTATTTTTGTCAATCGCGTCGGGACTGATGCTTATCCTGCTGATTGTAAAGTCGCCTTTGACTGTGACTTCCACAAGCCCTTCGGGGCTTTTGGCTGAAGCCTCTACGGAAGCCATTTCCGATTGAACTTTCTTGAAATTATTCTGAAGCTCTTTAGCCTTCTTTATCATTCCCATCATATCGCCCAGATTTCCAAACATATTATAAGATCCTTATTTTAACTTACTTTAAAAGTAAGCAATTAATAATAAAATTCCACCCCGCTCCAACTGCAAACAAAGTTGAGCGAAGAATATAAACGGGACTTCATTCCCCTTCGCAAACGCAGTTGAGCGAAGAGTATAAATGGGACTTCGTCCCTTACCCGTGGTGAACATCCACTATCTGACCATCGAACAAATCCATTACGGTTTGAACAAACTGGTTTTTTTCAACTCTCTTTTTAGCCTCTGCCAACTTTTCAGTATTATTGTGATGCGTTTCATGAGCGCCTTCGGAAACTTCTATTTTGATTGAAGCGTCGCGGTCTCCTGAAAGATTTTTTAAACGTACAGTCAGAAGCGGCAATTCAGCGTTAATGGCATCGAAATGTTCTTTTTCATATTCCTCATCAAAAGACACAGTCAGCACTGAGTTTTCAAAGGATATGGCGGCGCCTTCAAGCATGTATTCTTTAAGCGTCGGTTTTTTCAGATGCGCGTCGGCGTCGGCAATGAGTGAGCGCCACAAATTTTCAGGGGATGGTTTTTCCTTAGGCGTGATATTTTTACTGTGGCCTTTTTTTATTTCAGACGTCTCTTCCGGCTTTTTTGTTTCCTCAAGGAGGGGAAGAGAAGATTCAAGGGATGGGCTTTTCGTTTCTTCTGCTTCTGTTGAGCTGTATTCTTCTTCATCGGTATCGTCAGTTATTGCATTTTGTGTTTCAACGGCGGGAATTATTTCAGGTTCCGCTTTCGGAACTTCCTGCTCAGGTATTGGCATTGCCGTTTCCATTTTCGGCGCTTCTTTTTCGACCGCCGCCGCTTCTTCCAGTTTGGGAGCTTCGACTGCCGCTGCTGTTGTTTCAGGAGGAGGCTTTGGGATTTCCGCAAGCTTTTCAGGAACAGGCAGGGCAACAGTTTTTTCCTCCACGTGGGGTGACGGCAGCTGAATGTTTTCGTTTCTGCGTATCTGGTTTAATCTTTCGATGAGGTCTTCTATCTGTACCGCGTGTGATACGCGCATTGCCTTCAGTATTATTGTTTCAAGGAAAACCTGCTTATTGAGGGCATCGTGGAGGTATCGGCCCACAGGGGAAAGGTTTTCCAGAAGCCGCTGTATCACATCAGGTTTGATGTTCTGTCCAAGGCGCTTGAAACGCGCTATACTCTCTTCTCCGTCTTCAAGTATCACATCGGGATTGCTGAAAAGTTTGCATAGCTGTATGCCCCGCAGAAAGGAGAGCAGTTCGTTGAAAAGGGTTTCAAGGTTTTTTCCCTTCAAAGCCAGGTTGTGTATGTTTGAAATAAGTTCCGCTTTATCATTCGTAAGGGTGGCCTTTACGAGGGCTTCCATGTCGCTGGACGATGTCAGGCCGAAAAGAGAGAGGACATGTTCATCGGATATTCCTGAAGAAGTACTCGCACTGAAAAATGAAATCATCTGGTCCAGCAGGGATTGAGCATCCCTCATGCCGCCGTCGGCAGCCCTTGCGATGGCTTCCAGAGCGGTATCGGAGATTTTGAAATTTTCAGCGGTTGATATCTGCCTGAGCCTTTCGACAATCAGTTTAGGCGGTATCCTCCGGAGGTCAAAGCGCTGACAACGTGAAACTATCGTAGGCAGTACCTTGTGTGCTTCAGTTGTGGCAAAAATGAATTTTGCGTGTGCCGGAGGCTCTTCCACGGTTTTCAGAAAAGCATTCCAGGCGCCGGCCGTAAGCATGTGCACTTCGTCGATTATATATATTTTGTACTTGCTTTTAACTGGGGAAAACATGACTTCATCGCAAAGGGTCCTGATGCTCTGCACCGAGTTCTGGCTTGCCGCGTCAATTTCGATAACGTCGATATTGCTTCCATCGGCTATGGAAACGCAGGAGGAACATTTACAGCAGGGTTCTCCGTCAAGAGGATTGGTGCAATTGAGGGCCTTGGCGAAAATCCTGGCGCTGGTTGTCTTACCTATTCCGCGCGGACCTACAAAAAGATACGCATGCGCGGTGCGTTTCTGCATAATCTCATTTTTAAGGGTCCTGGTTATATGTTCCTGGCCGATAACATCTGAAAATTTCTGCGGGCGCCATTTTCTGGCTATTACCTGATATTCATTCATTCTTACCTCAAAAAGCAGTCTGGAGATTAGAGTTTTACTTCGTTCAGCAGTTCACCTAAATTTCCAAATTTTCCATCTGGGGCTTTTTTAGCTTCCGTGCCTAACGCGTTCTTCTGTATCTGGAATATTTCATCAAGTCCGTTTTTTGCCAGTAAAAGCATCTTGTCGAGTTCTTCCTTTGAGAATGGATTTTCCTCTGCCGTGCCTTGAACCTCGACAAATTTTCCCGATTCCGTCATTACTACATTCATATCTACTTCGGCGGCGGAGTCTTCCTCATAACACAAATCGAGAAGCGGTTCTCCCTTGAGGATGCCTACGCTTACGGCGGCAACACTTTCCCGCATGGGAGACACTGAAATCCTCTTTTCATCTATCATTCTCTGGAAAGCCATCTGAAGAGCTATCGATGCCCCGCATATGCTGGCGCAGCGTGTGCCTCCGTCCGCATCTATCACATCGCAGTCTATGTATATTGTATTTGTGCCGAGCGCCCTCAAATCTATTACTGAACGGAAGCTTCTTCCTATGAGCCGCTGAATTTCCATTGTCCTGCCGCCCTGCTTGCCCTGAGTAGCCTCGCGCCTCATCCTGTCCTGTGTCGACGAAGGGAGCATACCGTATTCGGAAGTAACCCAGCCGCCGGGAACGTTCTGTGCCCTCATCCACGGAGGAACGCCTGTTTCGAGCGCGACGGAACAAATAACTTTTGTGCCGCCAACCTCAATCAGAACCGAAGCAATCGGATGGTTCAGAAAATTCTTAGTTACTTTTATTTTTCTGAGCTGTTCGGGCTTTCTGCCGTCAAATCTTTTCATCAATACCGATATCCTGTTTACTGAAAATGTTAATTATTATAGAAGCCGCCGCCGACTGCCAGAGAAGCCTACGGCACCTGGTCTTATTGTATGTGGCTGCTTGGTTCCCCATCTGACCCGTTAACAGAAGGCCAGCGCATAAGTTCCAACAGCCGGCGACGATGAAAAAGCTATTCCGAAACAGCGCTTTTCCTGCCGTTCTTCTGAACCTTACAGGGGTTTGAAAAATATTCAAGGAGGAGGTTCAGTTCAGTTCTAAGATTTTTTCTTTCGATGATTCTGTCGATAAGGCCCTTTTTCATGAGAAATTCAGAAGTCTGGAAACCTTCCGGAAGTTTTGCCTGAGTGGTATCCTTTATCACGCGCGGCCCGGCAAAGCCTATAAGAGCTTCAGGCTCAGCGACTATCAGATCGCCGAGAGAGGCAAAACTGGCTGTAACGCCGGCTGTGGTAGGATGCGTCATAATGACGATATAGAGTAAACCTGCTTCGGCATGCCTGGAGAGAGCGCCGCTGGTTTTGGCCATCTGCATCAGGCTTATCATGGCTTCCTGCATACGGGCCCCCCCGCTGGCGGTAACTATTACCAGCGGGAGCTTCCGTTCTGTCGCCAATTCCGTGATCCTTGTTACTTTTTCGCCTACGACCGCTCCGAGGCTTGCCCCTACAAAACGGAAATCCATGACACCTAGAGCAAATTCCCGGGAATTGAGCTTGGCTGTTCCGCAAAGAATGGCGTCTTTCATGCCGGTTTTCTTTTTCGCGGCCTCAAGCTTTTCAGTATAATGTTCAAATCCCAGCGTATCAACGGATATCAGGTTAGCGTCAACTTCAGTGAAAGAGCCTTCATCTGTTAACAGCTTGACGCGTTCGGCGGCAGTCATCGGATAATGATAAGAACAGCGGGGACATACGTTCAGGTTTTCCTCTTTTTGTTTCGCGAATATTATCTCATCACACTTTGTGCATTTTTCCCAGAGGCCATGCGGTATGTCTTTTTTCTTCTGATGATGCACAGGCGTTCCAGGGTGCAGTGTCGAATACTTTGATTTTCTGCTGAATAAAGCTGCCATTATTAATATTCCTTCCTTTTCATCGAGAATAAAATCATCATGTCTTTATAATATCACCGGCAAGCTGTAATATCTATTCTTTTCTCTGTGATTTCAAGAGCATGGCTTCAAAGAGCGGATTTGACGCGTTCTGTATATATGACTCGTTTGCTTCCAATACTTTACCCGTCCTGAGAAGGGTTACAACCGCATAAAATTTCCCGAATTCGGTCCCTTCAGCTTCCAGCCGGTTGAGTTTTTCGGACATGGAAAGGTCATTGTTTCTTACTATGGTCTGTTCTCCTTCTACATCCTGAATTATTATACCGTTCAGATTTACCTCAACCAGCTTACCTTTTATTTCAGCTTTTCCGAGAGAGGTCTTTATTGTAATGGTATTTCCTTTTTGATTCTCAAAAGACGCCGCTATCATGCCGTCAGCGTCTTTCAGTTTCAGCACAATGCTTATTATGTTTTCGATAAGTTTCCGTTGAGATTTTAATTCTTCTTTATTTTTTGCCAGGATAAGGCCTTCAGCGGCAGCACTGGTATTACCCTCAAGAAGATACTCCGCAGTCTCCCGCATGACTTTTGTAAATTTGTCAACTTTTGCTTCCGGAGCGTCTTCCGCGAAATCTCTTTCAGTATCCTTCCGAATGGAAAGTTTCATTTTCTCAACTTCATCATTGAATTCCTTTTCACAACCTGTTCCCACCAGGGAATCTTTAAGCTTATCAATATAAACATCCATAATTTCAGGTCTGTCCTGGGCCTTTTTTATAACGTATCTGGCTTTTACCAGAGCGTCCCGGAGAGATCGTTTTACTTTATCCTCCCGTTCCCGCGTTTTTTGCGCCTGTGCGGCAGCCAGCTTTGTCTGCGCCTGTTTCTGTTCCTGTTCAATTCTTCTCTGAGCTTCAATTTTCTTGAGTTTCTTATATTCAGACGCTTTTATAAGGAGATAAGAGCCAAAACCTAAAATTGAAAGCAGTATTATGAGAATAGCTATTGTACTTTTCCGGAA
>MHBF01000083.1 GCA_001803225.1 Lentisphaerae bacterium GWF2_44_16
ATATGAAAGATGGGTATCTTCGCGTCTTTCATTGCTTCATCAACGAATTCGTCTCTTTCTTTTCTGTCCTGACGTTCATGGCTCCTGTCATCCAGTTCTATTACTGCCATAATTTCAAAATTTTCTTTGGAACACAGTACGAAGTCCACATGCTTGCATAGTATTTTATTGTAAGCGCTCCGCCATTTTTTCCCATGCAGATGCTCTCTGACTTTAAGAATGTCGCCAAGCCTGACTTTGCACATCACATGATATCTCTCGCCGACTTCATTGAGCAGGGCTTTCATAAAATGCAGTTCGGCGGGACTCAGAAATTTCTCGTTTCTATCATAAACTTCAGCAGGGAAAAAACGCTTCAGAAAAAATATCAGTAGAAGCAGTGCCGCAAGCGCGAATATAACAAAAAAGCCAGCCATCATAAAAGAATCAGGTATTTTTATAATGCTTAACATATAGATAAAATTAGATTTTCCAGATATTTTTATCCAAAGCGCGGTATTGGATGGCTTCGAAGAGGTGTTCTTCTTCAATGGATGGCGAATTGGCGAGGTCGGCGATGGTTCTTGAAACGCGGAGTATCCGGTCATAAGCCCTGGCGCTGAGATTCATTTCTTTTATGGCGTGGCGCAGAAGGGTATAGTTTTGTTTGTTGAGGACGCAGTATTCCTGAAGCTCTCTGCTTTCCATCTGAGAATTGCAGTAGATGCCTCTGCCTTTGTATCTGAGTTCCTGTAATTTTCTGGACTGAATGACTCTCTGGCGTATCTGCGCGCTTGTTTCACCGGAAGGCGCGGCGAGGAGTTCGTCTTCATTGAGCTGGCCCACTTCGACGTGAATGTCAATCCTGTCCAGCAGGGGCGCCGAAATCCTCGACCTGTAGCGTTTTATTTCATTGGGTTTACAGCGGCATCCTATTTCCTTATTGGACAAACCGCAGGGACATGGGTTCATGGCGGCGATGAGAATAAACCTTGACGGATATGTGAAACTTCCCGCCGCGCGGGAAACGGTTATGTTTCCGTTTTCGAGGGGCTGACGGAGAACTTCGAGAACGTTTCTTTTGAATTCGGGCATTTCGTCGAGGAAGAGAACGCCGTTATGGGCGAGGCTTATTTCTCCGGGCATGGGGTTTTGTCCTCCACCGAGAAGCCCGGCGTCGCTTATGGTGTGGTGCGGCGCGCGGAACGGCCTCATATTAAGGAGCGGCGCACCGGAACTCAAGAGACCGAGAATGCTGTGAATTTTACTTGTCTCAAGGGTTTCCTGTATGTTCATGGGCGGAAGTATTCCCGAAAGCCTTTTTGCCAGCATGGATTTGCCTGTGCCGGGAGGCCCTATCATCAGGACGTTATGCCCTCCGGTGGCGGATATCTCAAGCGCCCTTTTAGCGAGGGGCTGAGCTTTGACTTCCGCAAAATCAGGATAGTGGATGTTATGCGAAAGCGCGTCCTGAATATCGGCTTTGACGGGGGTTTTACTTGATTTGCCGTTCAGAAAAGATACGGCGTCAGAGAGATTATCAATGGCATAGACGGGAATTTTTCCGCTGCCGATGGCGGCTTCCGCCGCGTTTGCCGAGGGAACGAGCAGAGCACTGATTTTTTTCATTTTCCCGGCGTGAACGGCTATCGGTAGAACGCCTTTTACAGCCCTGACCGAACCGTCCAGGGCGAGTTCGCCGACAATCATGGTTTCGGCAAGTTTCTGCCTCTCGAGTTTGCCTGTAACGGCAATCATGCCCAGCGCGATTGGCAGATCAAAGGCCGCGCCTTCTTTTTTCATATCAGCCGGAGCGAGGTTTACGACGGTTGCGCCGAGAGGGTGATTGAAGCCCATGCTGTACATGGCAGAACGCACCCTGTCGCGGCTTTCCCTGACCGCCGCGTCAGGAAGTCCGACTATGGTCACAAAGGTAGCTTCTCCCTGTTCCGTGCCGTTTATTTCGACTTCCACGGTATATGCGTCTATCCCCGATACCGTCGCCGAATAAGTTTTAGCAAGCATATTATTCACTTTCAAAAAATTATCTTAGATACAATATGCCCTTTTGAAACTATTATCTAACCACGAAACATACGAAATACACGAAAAATCAAGGGAAATCATAATAATCAGAACTTCTTCCGAAAAAGAGCGCAAGCGGAATAAATATTATAAACGCCAAAGCGACTGTAATCCATACAAGACGCAAGATTCTGCCGCTTCGAGACTCTGTCATGATTTTAGTTCCAAACAAGGGAGTCAATGGAAGACATATCGCTGCCGTTATCGGAGCCAGATACGGACTTCCGCATAACAGAAGTATTATGCCGAGAGGCCAGCGCGGATAAATCATTCCTCCCCATGAACCGGCCATTAATCCAGTCCATTGCATATCGCACAGCATAGTTATAAAATACGCGCCAATACACCAAAGGGCTGTTCCTATTAAAAAATATGTGAACAGGGAAAGCAACATGGCAGTACGCCATGACTCCCGCCTTCTTGCTAAAACAATAGAGGCAAATAAAACAATGATAAAGCTTGAAATTGAAAAAGGCAGGGGCCAGAACTGATATTCCGGTAACCAGAGTGAAAATTTATTTTTGAACCTCTGCCGGGATTCTTTAATTTTGTCTCTTAACTGACAACTCAGAAAAAAAGAAGGTGATATATCTTTCCATGTCAGCCCTGCATTTTCAGAGCAGATAATAGTTGCTCCGGCAATCTGATATCTAATTTTACCTGTGGACGGGAGAGGATAAAGTTTCTCGGGAAGATTTTCTTTTCTAATTGCGTCCCATTTACTTCCGCAATCAAAACTGGCAATGGATTTGCCGTTTTCTTTAAAAATGATTGCAATATGGCTGGGATTTTCATCGAAAATTCCTATGCTTTCAACTATCGGTCCACCACGAAGCCTAGCCATGGCGGAGAGAGAAAAAAATAAAACTGTTGTCATACAGAGAAAAAATATTATGCTTTTCATATATATGAGCCAATTTCAAAACTATTGGCTTTTTCCTGTTAATAATTCATTTTTTGCGTATCAAACCTGTTTGTTTTCCAGGGAGCCGACCTCGCCATTGAATTGTAACATTATTGCCATTAAATAGTTCCGTGTTTTATTAAATTTACTTTTAAGGCACTGAAAATGAAATTACACGGTTATATTAGATTTGTCAAGTAAATATTATCATCTTAACAATAACAAGTTACGACTTATCGCACAGGGCTTCGTGAGGCTATACACGGCAGAGCGCAAAATATCTGATAATAATGTATATCGAGGCGACTCCCATGCTCCCCATTGTTATCGGTATGCTATAATTCAGGAAACGCCTGAAGGTTATTTTGATTCCGGATTTTTCGGCAATTCCGGCGACGACCAGATTTGCCGCGGCCCCGACAATCGTCCCGTTCCCTCCAAGACAGACAGCAAGGGCCAGGCCCCACCACATGAGGTGCTGATTCTGAACGCTTCCCGCAAATGCCGGCACATCAGCTATATATGTTGCTACTATTGAAACCATCGCCGCGGTAAAGGAAACGTTGTTTATGATGGCCGCTGATATTCCGCTTACCCACATTACAAAAAGCACGGTTAAGAGCGGGTTCCAGTCGTGTGTAAAGTTAAAAACGGAACCGAGGGTTTTTGTAAGATTTGCATGGTCGGCACCGCTGACAAGGACAAAAAGGCCAATGAAGAAGAAAAGGGTTGACCACTCTACTTTTTCGAATGCGTGATCCGTGTCCACCTTACAGACCATGAGGGCCGCAGTTGCCCCTGTCGTGGCTACAATTGACGGCTGGAGGTCAAGCGCGCCGTGAATAAGGAATCCTATGATAGTGAATATCATGACCAACCCGCCGCGTTTGAGATTGTCCATGTCGGTGATGGCGGCCATTTCGTTGAGTTCCATTATTTTGGCCCTTTTCTCAACAGTTACCTGGAGGTGCTTATGATAGTGTATGTAGAGAAAGGTCATGTAAAGGATCATTATTATGATGACTACGGGGGTCATGTTCCAGATAAAAGCCATGAAGTCCAGTTTTGCCACTGAGCCGATGATCAGGTTGGGAGGGTCACCTATCAATGTCGCGGTCCCTCCGATATTTGAGGATATAGTTTCGGCCATAAGGTAAGGAAGCGCCGGAACCTCTAATTCCGAGGCGACTACAAGCGTTATCGGAGCAACGAGAAGAACGGTGGTTACATTGTCCAGAAATGCGGAAAGAATGGCAGTAGCCGCGACAAGAAGCAACATCATTCTCATTGGAGAACCGTGCGATATTTTAGCGCATTTGATGGCTACAAATTGGAAAAGGCCCGTTTTGCTCAGGATATTGACAAGTATCATCATGCCGGCCAGAGTAAAGATAACATCAAAGTTTACGTAGCGTGAATATATATCGAGCTTTTCATATTTTTCATTTCGCGCGATCAAACCTTTTTCTATAGTGTGTGATATAGTTGGCGCTCCGTCTGCTTTTTGATATTGCTGGCCCTGAGTGTAATCTTTGAACGAAGCCGGAAGGTGTCCAGGACCTTCGAGCACGAATATGAGCATAAGTGATGCCCCCATCAGTGCTGCGGTTGTTTTGTTCACTTTTTCAGATGCGATAAGCAGATAAGTCCCAAAAAATATTATTGCGGCAGTCCAGAAGAGCATAATCTAACCTCTTAATATTTTTTTGATTATTTCCAGTATTGTAACTGTCCCCGCGCATTTTTTCTGTTCATCAACTATAAATATATTGAGGAACTGATTTTTTATCAGCATAAGCGCAAGCTGTACCAGCGGGGTAGAAAGTTCCGCCACTGCCCTAGGTTCTCTTATATACTCGTCTACGGTAATTTTGTCCTCATTTGTCAGAATATGCTGAAATGGTTCGAAACCGGAAATTATCTTTACATTATCCAGTATCATATAATGAGCAGGCAGGCTTTTCCTGAGGATATTTTCCGCGTCGAGAACGCCAATAAATTTTTCTTCCGAATCGAGTACCGGCAACTGGGATTTTGAATATTTCGAAAACATGTCCAAAGCTTCCGATAGGGGCGTACCCGACAGTACATAAGGGAACGATACATCCATTATGTCTTCAGCCGTTATCTCTTTTTTGAGGACGACATTTCCGGCATCAAGGAGTGCATTGAATTCATTTCCGTCATGACAGGATGTGAGGCTGGAGACGACTCCTCCGTTTTTTATGATGTATCTTGAAAAAGCGGAGAGCGCCTTTAGGTAGGTATCCGACGTTTTTTCGGAGATGAGTGACATGATGATTACACGCGAGAGGTCTTTGTCGTTGTCTTTCAGGAGTATGGAGCTGTCCAAAATTCCCACGATGATATACAGGTCATCAAACATAGAACTTCGCAGATGCGGAAGGGCCACACCTTTTTCGTAAGGGATAGAAAAAACATCCTCCCTTTTTATCATTTCGGAAACTATTTTTTCCGGATCGATACTTTGCTTTATCCCGCGCGTTGCCTTTTCGAGCATATTTTTATAGATTGCGTGACGGTTGTCTGCTGGAATTCCACTGAAAAAAAGGTCCGGATTCAGAATTGATGACAGCTTCATTTGTGCCCCCGTTTTTTAAATTTACATATTATCCGATACAGCCTCTGTGAAGCCTGAACTAAAAAAAGCTCTGTGACTTTCAACAGGCCTCGTGAAGTCATATGCTGGAAACTCTTTTTTCAGAGACTCATATGTCCATATAGAAAAACATGACGACACAATATCTAATAGGATCCGAACTTTTTCCAACCGCTTTTTTAAACCCTGCCGTCTGATCGAACGCTAATATTATTAATACAATCTGTTTAAATGTAAACTTTTTAAAATCTAGCAGTATGAAGGTAATGTTTCAATTGCGAACACTACTGTCCTGTTAAAATTTTGCCGAGAAAGCCCACTCAAAAAGCTCAGGCTGACGTATTTTTGCGTTCCAGTCGGGAGGCTTGTTGATTTTATCTCTGGAAATATTCAGAAGTTCCAGCAGGTTGAGGGACTCTAACAGCGCTCTTGCATCTCAATGTGTATTTTCTTGAAATACCATTCAAAAAAGAATGGATACCTGTCGATATAAACGAGTCTCAATTTCCCAATATAAAACCGGGGGTATTATCTGTCCGTCATCCACCACTGTCTCCTGACTGGAAAAAGGTATAATTTCAGTAATCAATTTCGTAAATACAGTATCCTTCTGCCTCTCCGATGATTCTGAAATTCTTACGTGAGGACGGAGCACGGATTACGTCGTTCAGCAGATGGCTTTTCCCGGTATAAAACGGCAATCTGTCAGGGTCCTTGTCCGGATTGCCGCTAAGAATATGGGTAATACCCTCTTCCTTCAGTTGCTTAAGCATTTTTTCCATTGCCGGAGCGCCTTCTCCGAAAGGCATGAAATATTTTTCCTGAAAGAAAGGTGTCCCGAGCTGATATTTGCGCGGCACATAAAGGCCCCTTTTTTCAAAAAGCAGAAGAATACGGGCATCCTGAGGCGTTTTCTCGTTTATCAGTGAAAGCGCCTTGAGATAACCCTTTCCCGTCCCGGTGTACAGGTAATCCATGAACTTAACCCTTCCAACCACTGCTTTCCACGACTTGAGGTAATGCGATAAAGCCACGCGCGGAATGCTTATAAGCGAGAGAAACAGAATAAGCATAATTAAAAAAACATTCACCACCCTTGAGAACCTGAAAGAATTTGCCGCCATAATCAGGGAAACAAAAAAGAACGGATAGAGAAAACGCGCCTGCTGCGAAGTAAAAAACCAGAAAACATAAAGGAAAATCATCATTAAAATCAATGTCCGCAAATAACGGTTTTTCTGTCTGAAAGCCATTACGCCGCCACATAGGCACAATACGAAAAGCGGTATGAACTGATAACCGAATGAGCCGTCAAAAGTTTTGATTTTGCAGAAAGAAAGCAGCAGGGGGGCACTGAAAAAGGCGCAAACGCCTTCAGTCCCGAATTTGGCTTCGCCTATCGCATGATGATATGCGCTCATGGCACAACGCGCCGGATTTGAAGAAAAGAAAGAGGCAAAATACGGATGAAAAGGATTTCCCGTCCCCACATAAGCCCTGAGATAAAAAGGCGCGGCAAATACGGCGGAACATATTAAAAAAAGCATAACGGCAGGCATGGCGCGACGAATGCCTTTCCCGTGAAGCAGATAAAGCAGCAATATGAAAATCGCGATGAAAACAGCTCCCCCCGTCATCTTTACAGAACATGCGCCGCCCGCAAACACAGCCAGCGCCGCCGCGTATGCCGTCCCTTTGCGCGAAACGGCCCTCAAGCCGCGCGCAACTATGAATCCGCCTGCAAGGTTCAGCAAAATGAAAATCTCGACGTAAGCTTCACGGGCAAGCATTAAAGTCAACGGAGAAAAACAGAAGGCAAAAGTCAGGATAGATGCCCTCAAACTTGAAAATCCCGGTTTCAGTAGCAGATAAAGAGAATATATAACAACGATGAAAAGAAACCATGTCAGAAGCCGGGGCGTCTTTATCCCCCCCGCATATATAAGCCAGCGGAACAAGAGTTCAGGCGCGTCAGGAAAAGCCGAATAGGGGTTGTCCTGATACACCATGGGAATCCCGTCGGAAAGCCACCTCAGAGGCAAAGCTGTATGATAAACAAGTTCATCCCAGCCTACAGGAAAACAAAGCGCGGAACCCAGAGTAAGCAGCGAAAAAGCGGATATGAGCAGAAAAAGGGAAATCCGTATGCGAAAATCCGCCTCTTTCATATTCATTATTTTTTTCAGGAAGACGATAGATCCGCATATTCCAGTGAGAAAGATTAAAATCCAGAGGAGTTTTCCCGGTATCAGCGAACTTGAATATCCGGCGGTAAGCGACAGGAACATGAGAAGATTCAAGCCCATTATGAAAAAGGAGATCTGCTCGAGCGCCCAATACCTCCACTTGAGGGACAATATTTTCCCCAGAGAAATCCAGCCCAGTAAATATGAGGAGAAAACAAGCAGAATTACACACAAAACAGCAGTCGCGCCGCCGTAATTCAAGCTCATTATCCAATTCTGAAGCATATCAGTTCGCCTCTCCTTCCCTCAGGCTGTCCGGCGGTATCTTGTCCGGACAGAGATCAAATTCGGGGTTCTCCAGAAGCAACGGCAGATGCTTTAATTCCAGCCCCTTGAAGCTCAATGCAATCAAAAGCCTCTTATACGAATCCTCGGCATCCCGCGGCATACCCAAAATAGTATATGCCTTGAAAAGATTATGTAAAGTCCCAGCGCTCAAAGGAAAATGCAGGTTTTCCTTCTTCAACCAGGGAAGCCCCTCACGTACCTTCCCTTTCCGACAGAGAATGTTGCCGATAAATCCGCTGGAATGGGCAAAATTCGGGGCTGAAGTTTCATTGAGCATATACAGATAATAAAGCGTAAGGTCTGGATTTTCGAGCTTAAAATATGAATTCATCGCGGCCTTGTATATAGCCATTGGTGTTTTCTTTACGACAAGTGCCTTTCCCAGATAAGAAGCCGCATTCTCATATTTTTTTCTTTCCTCTCCGTAAATAATACCGTTTCTGAGAAAATTGGAGCTGTAAAAAGTCCTGAAAGAAAGAGCTAAAGTTAAAATTATAAAGAATATCCCGAAAATAAAAAAGAAGCTTTTCTGCCATATGGGAAGCGGACTCCACGCACGTTCTCCGGAAATATCACTGCAAGGCCATGTTTTAGCCCATAAGACGCCGAGAATCATCAGAGACAGTATATTTGTGGGCCACTGAGCGTAAATCATATCGAACATAGAATGTATTGTCATGGCGAGAAACGCAAAAAAAAGAAGCCGCGCAACAATTTTCTTCTCCTTATCATAATTCATCAGAAACAAAAAGATCGGATAAATCAAAAGAAATACCCATGCGACAAAGGCGAAAATGCCGAAAGATGAGGCAAAAAACAGAAAATGGTTATGAGGATGGTCATTTCTGACGGCAACATGATGGTTTAAAAAATACTCTGCCGGACAATATGAGGAAAATTCACTCTCAAAACGAGCCGGGCCAGTACCCAAAAAGATGTTGTCCTTTATCATATTGAGCGTTCCTTCCCAGAGCGGCAAACGCACGTCATGAGCAATCAACTCAGCCATTTTATCAGTACCTTTCAGGCAGAAAAAAATTACTAAAATAATGCTTATAAGAAGGAAAGCCGCTATGAAAAACTTTTTCATCCGACTCTTCAAGCTCATAAAAATATAGAGAAGAAGCAGCAATATCAGAGCAAGCAGTCCGCCTCTGGAATCACATTTATAGAAGATATAAAGGGAAAGCAACACTGGAATTAAGCACGATATGAATATAATTGCGTTCCCGTAACCCTTCTCCTTCATTTTTTTGTACATGAAATAAAGCAGGAACGGGGTAGTCACTATCAGAAATGTCGCGTTCCAGTTCCTGTTTCCGGCAATTCCAGAAAACTCGTGCCCTCCGAAAAAACTCAGCACCGAATAGTATAAGTTGGCCAGCCATAATATTGCCATATATACGGGAAGCATTTTTTCAAAACTTTCCGCATAAAAATAGCAGAAAAAAGGAATGGACAGATAACTCAGCGCATAAAGCAGGTTTTCAAATGAATACTGCTCAATGATAAAAAAATGAAGGAATGCCGGAAGTAGTACAACTGCCGCAAGTAAGAATGGGGTTTTATTCTCGGAAAAAGCATTTATCGCTCTGTTCATGCTCAACAGAAAAAAAGCAAGGGCAAGCAGGGAAAGGCTGGCCGGAGTAAAAAAATTAATTATTGAAATCATCGAAAGCGAAGAACTGTATTTCAAAAACAGGAGAGGATAAAACAATGAGGCTGCAATAAGAAAAAAAAAGGGATACGCGAATTCTCTGCGTTTAAAATTAGACAGCAATTTCAGCATTCCAAATACATTTTGTCGCGACGAAGCGCATTATAGTGACATAGAGGGATTTGCTTCGTCAAATCCAACTCATGAAAAACCACACAATCACATACAGATAATAATATAAATGTCAAAACGTTAAAAACAAAAAAAAAGGAGGCTTTTAAACCTCCTTTTTTTCTGTTTTACTAACTATAATGAAGATGTATTAATATGGAGCTCCATTATATGTATTTTTATCTGGTGAGATAGTCCACATGCCGCCGGCATTGTTGAACCATGTGGCAGACGCATAACCAGTTACGTGACCATCCATGAAGAGGATATTCCCGTATTTGGTATGGTTACCGCCGGCATCAACTGAAACACCACTGTCCGGAGCATCAGCTTCAGACATACCACCCACAAATCCATAGGAAACATTGCTTGCGCTGAGTGAGGTTGTACCAGAACCAGCTGAAATTGTGGTTGACGGACAAGTATAAATCTTATAGTCCGTCAGATAAGCATTTGACCTGATAATTTCCAAGCCAGCTGAATTAGTGCCGCCGGGCATCTTGTCATCAAAGTCCATTGAATACTGTTTCAGCGAAAGACCGATCTGCTTGAGGTTACTCGCGCAACTGATCCTTCTTGCTTTTTCACGTGCTGAGTTCAACGCCGGCAACAGCATACCCGCCAGGATCGCGATAATCGCAATCACAACGAGGAGCTCGATGAGCGTAAAACCACGTTTTTTACGTGTTTTCATTTTCTTTCTCCCTTTGTCTGTTTGTTCATTATGTTGTTGGTTTTTCTTCTACTTTTTCTTCTTCTGCACTAATTCTAGCAAAGAAGTGACATAATTGCAAGTAAAAATTTGATTTTTTTCAAAAAAAAAGCACTTTAATCAGGTATTTGTATCAATTTTGGCATATTTCTAAAAACAACACAAAGCGTCTAGGTATTAACAATCTATAAAAATATCTGTTAATATTTTCAACTCTGTTAATAACTTTTCAAGCTTTAGAGAAACTTTAGTTTAGCGGGATTGAAATTACAAGAGAGCAATAATACTTTATACGCCGTAAACTTTTCAGCTCAATTTTTAGTGGAAAATAATATATGTCCGAAAAAAAAGGTTTTTTCCTTACAGCTCTACTGACGACAAGCTTTTTTTTAAACTCATTTGGAGCCGATCCGATACGCGAAATAATATTCAACGCCGACAGCGGTCAGCGTTACATGACCTCAAAACTTTACAAGCTGGATAACGTGAAAGCCCTTGACATCGCCCCCTGGGTTTCGGGCGCGGTGAAAAGGAACTGTCCGCAAGCAAGCGTGGAATACTTCCCTTACGAACCGGGAAAGTGCAGCTACATCACTGTAAGCATGACCAGGGAAATGGTCTCTTTCATAGACGATATGATTAAAAAAATGGACCGTCCCGGTAAAACTGATAAATTCGGCTCCATCATTAACGGTACGGACGTTTCTTTTTTCAGCTACAGTCCGCAATACAGAGCTTCTCAGAATATGGCTGACATCGTTTATAAGTCTCTTCAGAAAAACAACGCGGCCTTTTATCTGAGCCCGGAAACAAATGTTTTCTACTGGAAAGATGCCAAGGCTGACGGGGAAAACGCGCTGGCATGGCTTAAATTTCTAGACCGTCCCGTGCCTCAGGCAGAACTCAATGTGAAAACCTATGAGTTCAACGAAAACGACCTCATAGACCTCGGTATAGATTACATACACTGGAAAAACGGGCCCGGCCTCGAAATGTTCGGCATAGGAGCGGATATAACAAGCCTCCAAAACAACGAGGCCGTTATAAACCAGGCTTACAGCATTGCCTCAAATTTCAGTTCAGGCTGGGGCGGTTTTCTGGTAGCGCCCCAATTTGACGCGAGCTTCGTGAGGATGCTCCAGCAGAGGGGCAAAGCCAAAGTCGCCTCTTCCGGCAGCATAAGGGTAGTAAACCACAGCACAAATTCCGGCAGGTCAGACAGCTCTAAAAATGTATCTTCTAAAACATATTCCATAAGCTTCACTCCCTCTTTCCAGAATATTACCAAAGACGAAAGCATGAAGATGTCCGTGGTCAGCGACTCAAATTCTTCCAATCCTCAGATAAATCTCCAGATAACAGACCCGACTATATTTTTCCCGACCGCAGATGAATTCACACAGGGAGACAATCCCGGCGTAAAAAATCCCGTTTCAAGGCTTTATTTCGATTATAATCTTGTCACATACAGTTCGGTACAAAGAGATGTGATGGGCACACAGTCTGTTGACCGTCATTCCATAAATTCCTCCATAAGCATAGATGCCGGCACTGAAAAACTGATAGGTTCCTATTCACAGGAATACGACGTATATGAGAATATAGGCATCCCCTTCCTTAAAGATGTTCCCATACTGAAATATCTTTTCAGCGTTACTACCCGGACAAAAGAAGTAAAAAAATACTATGTAACAGTGCACGCGGCCCCCGCCGGGGGCCCGTCCGGACTTTCAGACTGGGCAGGAAAAGTCTTAACTGAAACAAAAGGGGCGATAAAGGAAGTGGAGGAGGACCTGAAAGACAGGTGATTTTAATATGAAAAGAATTTTATACATATCGCTTGTACTTTGCGTGCTCCTGCCAGGCGCTGTCTCTCTTTCGGCACAATCAAAAGCGGCAAATGTGCATCAGGACCCGACTAAACCCTGGGGCGAAACCCGTATCTCGCCTAAAATCAACGTCAATATAAAGGATGAGACAAAAGAGGTACATTTCATACAGACCAATAACGACCCTTACGTCTATACAAAAACATATGAACTGAAAAACGCCGACCCTTATTCCGTCCGGAACTATCTCCTGAGCGCGGTACAGGCCCTGCGCGTAAATGACAATGACACCAGGGTTGAATGCCTCAGATACAATGACGGTACCGGGCTCGTACTGGTTTCCGCTGAAGGTTACAGGTTTAACGAAAAACAGAACGGCGGCATGACCATTGACGAGTTGGTGGACTCTCTCGATTTGCCGAAACTCAAATCCTACTCAGGCACTCCAAGATTCATGTATTTTCCCAGATACGTTTCGGCGTCCAGCCTCAAAACCATGCTCGACAGGGTCGGCATAAGTTCAACCAGCGCAAATGAAGTCAATCTCTTCAACGCAAATTCAAACGAACAGGAAACAGGCACAGGCGTTATAGACGTTGATGATGAGCTCAACGGGCTTTTCCTCTATATCCCGAATTACAATCTGAAAACCGCCGCCGAACGCCTCCTCCTTTACGACGTCCCCTTCCCCGAAGCCCGGATAAAAGTAACCGTTTATGAAATATTCGCCGAAAATGACGGCAAAATCGGGGCGGACTTCCAGTCGTGGAAAAACGGGCCCGGAGCGGATTTCTTCAATGTCGGCGGACGCTGGCGTCACGGGATGGGCGCCGACGGAATAACGCCGGACGCCTCCAAGTGGAGTTCCACAAAATATGTAAAATTCAGCCCAAAATGGAATTCGAAATATCTCGATTTTCTCGCCGCCGAGGGAAATGCCAAAGTACTGACTTCCGGCGAACTCAGCATACGCAACAGGATAAACGGTATAATTTCGGCAAAAACCCAGATACCTTATTTTGACACTTCCGAAAGCGCCGGAAAAGGCGGTTTCACCTCGCAATACAACGCTATAATGGGCAATATGTATCCCACTGGCACACCTGTAAATAATGTAGCCAGCTCAAACTCTAATAACTATATGATTACGGCTTATGACTCAGGAGGCACAATCATAACCATAGACAACAACTTCTACGGCAGGCTCACAATAGCGCAGGTCGGCGTATCCGGTTCTCTTTCCTACATCCTCACCATTCCCGACAAAAAAACTACTTTTGTCAAGGATGGAAAGGATATGGGCCCAACAGTAAGCGCGGCAAGCATAGAGATATATCAGCTGATAAGGGGTTCAAACACAGACCCGCACTGGGAGCTTTATTCCCCCGCGTGGAATACCAGCCTCAACGGGACTTATGACAAAGGCCCTAAAGTAAAATCGGCTTTCGCCAACCTTTCCGGCAGCGGCAATGACTATGGTTTCAAACTCTCCATTACCCCGGTAATAACGGAAAAAGCCACAACTCTCAGCCTCACAGTCGAAAATACCAGTCTCATAGGCTTTCAGAGCAGCGGCGCCGTCCGTACCTCGATAAGTTCCCTCAACACCGAAGTCATGCTCGACAATGACAGCGGCGAAATAATCATCGGCGGCATAGAGAAGAAAAGCATCGAAAGGGGCGTTTCCAAAGTCCCCTGGCTCGGAAGTATTCTCGGGCTCGGATGGCTTTTCGGAAGCGAATACGAAAATACAAAAAAATCTCAAATCGTAACCGTCCTTGAATGCGTTACAGTAAGGCCCGATACCGCTGTTGACTCTAAAACCGCCCAAGAACTCAAAAACATTTCCGACGGCCTCAAAAATGCAGGAAAAAATGACCTCGAAGACCCAAATTACGGCTTCAATCAGTTTATTCTCGACAAAAATAAAAAGAAACTTGAGCCACTTCCCTAAAAAAATCCGCTTAAATTTGTGAAAAAAACTTGAAAAAAGCTTTCCGCTACTAAATATTAATACTGTAAATGTTCAGTTCTTTTCGAGGCTGAATGTAAAACTAAACGAAAGGAGGGGGCGGGGCATAAGCAGTTTTCTGATCTTGTTTTGTCTTCTTGCAAACGAAAATTAAAAAAGGAATGGGAAATATGATTAAGAATCTTATATTGTCGGCATTTGTGGCAGCAGGTTTGGCTTTTGCGGCGGGATGCGCATCAACACAGGTCGCGGATGATCTCAGCGGGCAAAAACTAACCCTTAACCCGGCAGCTAAGGACGTAGCTCATGTTTATGCCCGTACTTGGGGTTTCTACTGCCTTTGGATACCAATAGTTACCGGTGATACTGAAAAGCCCGGCTCAAGCGCCTGGTTTACCGACACTGTAAACGTAAAATGCGTTACAAAAATGCTTACAGCCAAGAGCAAAGAACTCAAAGCTACAAATACTCTTGACATCAAGTCAAATACTGGAGGCTTATGGATCATGCCTGTCTTCTTCATCAATTCAGTTGAAGTCTCAGGAAACGCAGTCGCGGCTCCTGTAAAGTAAGGCTTCTTTTATAAAGTATCTTACGAAAAGCCCCCGCCTCAAAAACGGGGGCTTTTTTATTGCGAGTACACCATGAAAAAACTTCAAATAAAAAGCCTGATTTTCGATATGGACGGAACAATAACCGTCCCGTCTATAAATTTCGACAGGATACGTAACGAGCTCGGCATTCTCTCCGGCGACATCGTGGAAGTCATAGCGTCATGGCCCCAAAAAAAAGCCGCAACCGCATGGGCCCTCATTGAAAAATATGAGAAAGACGTCCTTTCATTGACAAAATTTCAGGATGGGGCACAGGAAAGCCTTATGAAATTCAAAGCTCACGGAATACGTCTCGGCCTCCTGACCAGAAACAGCAGAAAAAGCGCCGACGCGGTGCTGGCCCTGCTCAATGTCCCTTTCGATATAGTCCTGACAAGGGAATTTCCTTTTATAAAGCCGCATCCGGGACCGGTGCTTCATATGCTCAGGGAATGGAAGCTCCGCCCTGCCGAGGCACTCGTAATCGGCGATTATATCCATGACATCGAATCTGGAAAAGCCGCCGGAGCTTACTCCTGTTTTTTTGAAAACCCCGGCGCACGCTCTTACTCCGATCACGCCGACTATTCGGTAAAGTCGTTCCGCGAACTCGAAAAAATAGTTCTGCCATAAACCGTCTTGATTATGTGGGGAATTTGCTTCGTCAAAACCTTCCTCTGTCGGCGTACGGCGGCGACGAAGCGCCGCCCTCCTAAGTGAACATCTTGGTTAGTCATAAGCCTGATATCTTTCCGGTCACTGAACTTTCAATATTGTTTTCCTGCGGTATATTTGAAGATAATGAATAGAGAGACAGAATTTTATGAACCTTGTTTTTCTGACTGATCACATGAAATTTTCGGGGGGGCGGAGGCTCATGTTTGATTACGCCTCATACCTTATCGAAAAAGGGCATAACGTTAAAATACTCGTCAACGAGGAACGCGGCGAACTCGCCGGGACTGTGCCTGTAACTGTAATACCCGAATTCACTCGCGAATACATACCCGATTGTGATCTCATAATCGCTACAAGCCCTAAAGAAGTCCGTCAGGCATGGGATTGCCGCAGAGGAAAAGTTGTTCACTTCTGCCAGGGCTTCGAACTGACAGACCTCGAACACCGCCTCAGCGGTAAAGTTCTCCCGCCGAGGTTTCAGGGAAAAGGCTTTTTTCACGCACTGAAGATTTTCAGAAAAAAATTCACATGGCGTCGCAAATACAAAGAGTTTGACGAAGTTTATAAACTTCCCACATATCTGATATCGGTTTCCGTGCACCTGCAGAAAGAACTTGAAGAACGCTACAAACGCCCCGCACCGCTCTGCAGAAACGGCGTTGACTTGAACATGTTTTATCCGAACCCTGATTGGAAACCCGGGACTTTCTCCGAAAAAAGGCCCATCAGGATAATAAACATAGGCCCCATAGAAGTTACCTACAAAGGCATTCAGACAACCCTCGAAGCCGTGGAAAAAGCCAGAAAAAAAGGCATTCCAATAGAGCTCACCAGGATATCGCCCATAATCTGCAAAAGCGAACAGGGCCGCGAACTCCCCTATAAACTTCATGAAAAAGTCCCCCGTGATCTTTTCTGCAAAATGATGAGGGAATCGGACGTGTATATTTCAAATTCCACCGAACGCGAAGGCTTCGGGCTTCCCGCGATGGAGGCGCTGGCTTCCGGCCTTGTCTGCGTGTTCAGCAATATTTTGTGCTACAGAAGTTTTTCTCAGAGAAACGACCACTGCTTTTTTGTTCCCGAATGGGACGCTGACGCGACTGTAAACGCAATAGAAAAAATATACAGGATGTCCCCCGAAGAATTAACCCAATATAGAAAAAACGCCCTGGAAGTAGCCTCCGGGTTCTCCCATCAGAAAGCCTGCGGCGAGTTCGAAAACATTCTGCAAAAAATATCTGAAGAGAAGAATTAACCACGGAACACACTGAGAACACGGAAAAAATGCAGGCGGAAAAAAGGTTTTATAAGAAACAGGACTTATAAAAATTATTTCAGATAAAAGGCGGAGGATATCTTGATAGCTCTCGTCATTTTACTTAAATTTCTGGGTCTGCTTATTCCGGCTGCCGGGGGGATTGTGATGCTACTTTTGTGGTTGAGGGTAATTCCCTTTAAAAAGGATCTTGATGAAAATGAAAAAGTTTACAGAAAATATTCAAATTTTATTTTAACCCTCTCCATAATAATGTTTCTTACAGTGATAATGAGATTTTTTTGGGCGTGGTAAAATATGTAAAAATGAAGTATCAACCACGGAACACACTGAGAACACGGAAATCGAATGCAGAATGAAGAATGAAAAACTTGGAAAAACGCAGGAATGACGGCAATATCTATATTTTTCTAGATATGAATTAAAAGAGAAAGTTCTCCTTCTTTCATTCTTCATTCAATTCAAAAATTTTCCCCTTTTGTGTATTCCGTGTGTTTCGTGGTTAAAAAAGATCTTAATTTTTGTCTTCGCGGTTAGCATTTTCCGAAACCTGAATCAATGTTAATAAACGATAAAAATCTGAAGGCATTACAATTTTATGTTTCAACAGAGAAATGTCATAACCGGCATAGAAATAGGGACAAGTAAAATATGCGTCCTCATAGGGGAAGCCGATAAAAACGGCAATATGGTTATTGTCGGTCACGGAGAAGCGCCCTCGGAAGGCGCCGTCGTCAAAGGCGAAATAGCCGATATGGACGTGGCCCTCGACGCGCTCACCAAAGCCGTGGACGACGCCGACAGGTCTTCCGACAAGGAAATAGACAAAGATAATATTTTTGTCGCCGTCACAGGTTCAAATATTTCATTTTATCAGGGCGTAGGCACTGTGCTTGTAAGGACGGAAGACCGGAAGATTACCGAAGAACATGTAAACGAAGCCATACAGAGCGCGCAGAACAACCCACTCTCATCAGAACAGACGGCTATAAATTCCTTTGATTCGTATTTTCTTCTCGACGGCGTAAGGCGTTTGAGAAACCCCATAGAGCAGGTAGCCGACAAGCTCGAAGCATATATTCACGTCATTTACGGGGACCGCAACAGGATAAGGAACTTTGAGGAACTGCTCCATGACGTGGGTTTTGATGAGGAAATAACGCCTGTTTTCAGCGGCGTCGCTTCGGCCTACGGGGTACTTACCGATGAGGAAAAGGCAAACGGCGTTCTTATAGTGGAAATGGGAGCTGGAACAACAGAATATCTGGCGATACACAATTACGGGATACTCTACAGCGGAGTCTTGCCGGTAGGCTTTGAACACGTCGCGAATGACCTTTCGATAGGCTTGGACCTGCATATTTCAGTCTGCCGCAAACTGCTTCTCGACAATAAGCTTTTTCAGGCGAGGATGGATGACGGCAAAGCCTTCATAGACATCAGCGGGGCCACTGCCGGGATATCCAGAAAAATACCGATGAACTCAATTGAGAAAATAATCGACCTGCGCATGCGCGAAGTTTTCAAGATAATATATCACAAGCTCAATGAGGTAAACATACTTCACAGCCTGAGTTCAGGGGCTGTCATATCAGGAGGCGCGGCGCTTTTTCCAAGGACGATTGATATAATGAGGAATGTTTTCGAGCTGCCTGTGCGTCTCGGCAAGCCTGTCGACGTAAGCGGCGCGGTAACGCATATTGGAACTCCGCGCTACAGCACAGTCTGGGGATTGCTGAAATACGGCGACGACCTGAGACGGGTCATGAACACCAGAGAAAACAAAAGCATATGGGAAAGAGTCATGGGCGGATTTGATAACGTATCACTGCCTTTCATGAAGACTTTTTCGAGTTTAAGAGGTTCAATAAAATTCTGATATATGGTGGAAAAACAAATGGCGGACTCCAAAGTAACTGTATGCGGAATAGGTAATTCGGGCATCAAAATAATCAGCCGTCTCTCCGCGCTGAAAGAAGCTTCATGGCTTTCCGTCAGCGCTATCGACACAGATGAAAGCTCTCTCGAAAGATGCGCCACTGATAATAAATTCACAGCCGCCACGGAATGGCGGAACGGCAAGGGCTGCGGCGGCGATATGCTCAACGGACAGCGCGCGCTTGCCAGAGAAAGAAGCAAAATCAATGACATGCTCAAAGATTCATCGCTCCTGATAGTAACCGGCGGCCTCGGCGGAGGCACCGCCACAGGCGGCGCCCCCATAATCGCGAGCGTAGCCAAACACGCTAAAATACCGTCCATTTTTATCATGACCATGCCTTTCGCCCTCGAAGGACACAGCAAAAGACGCGTGGCTGAAGAAGGAGTAAGGGAACTCCTCCCCGTGGCGGACGTGCTTCTCTGTCTGCCGAACGACCTGTTATTTTCCTCGCTGCCAACCGATACGCCTGTAGCCGCGGCGTTTGAGCAGGCTGACATGGAAGTGGCAAGGGCCATTATCGGAGTCAGCGAACTCATAAGATGCAATAACCTCATTTCCGCCGATTTCTCCGATCTGAGGGCTGTACTTCATGAGAAAAAAAGTTCATGCAGCATAGGTGTCGGCTCCGCAAGCATTGATGACGGATTGAACAGATGTCATATCGCTCTGGAAAAGATGCTCTGTTCACCTTTCCTCGGAGGCGTTTCCCAGATGAACACGGCTGACGCTCTCTTTATCACGCTTACCGGAGGAGCGGATTTGCAGATAGGCGAAATGAAAAAAGCCCTGGAAGCCGCGGAAAGGCTCGCGGGCAAAAAAACCCGGCTTATAGCGGGTACCAATACAGACCCCGCTTATGAAGGAATGGTACAGCTGACGGCTATTACCGTCCACTACGATAAATCAGCCCCGCTGGCAACACCTGCCGACAGCGGCAAAGATTTCATTTTCCCGAAATCTCAGTTCAAAGGAAGAGAAGCAAAGGAAAAGAAAGCCGCGGAATTGAAACAGGGCGAACTTCCGCTCCAGAGCGTTTCAAAAGGTATTTTCATCAATACCACGCCGTCCATTTACGAGGGCAAGGACCTTGACATACCGACTTTCCAGAGAGAGATGATCATAATCGACAAGGGAAATTGATTCCCGTAATTATTCTGAAGAAAATCACGGCCCCGGAAAATGCAAAAAATATTTATTTTACTTTCTCTTCTTTTATTCGCGGGATGCTCGGCCGAACGCGACAACGCCCCGCGCGTCGATGGAACTCTAGCGTATTCACTGGTGAAGGAAATATACGATTTCGGCCCGCGCCCTTCCGGCAGCGCCAGACTCCGCGACCAATCCATTTTCATTGCTGAAAAGGCAAAGGAATTCGGCGCCGACATGGTTGATGTTCAGGATTTTACAGACATAACGCCTTCCGGAAAAATCAAGTTCCGCAACGTCATCGCGGAGATAAAGGGCATAAAGGAAAAATTCCTCGTCATCGGGTGTCATTATGATACAAAGAAATTCATTTCACTTCCGTCTTTTGCCGGCGCGAATGACAGCGCTTCCGGCGCGGGGCTCCTGCTGGCTATGATAAAAGCCCTGAAAAGTTCCCCGGAAAAACCGTATTACACCTTGAGAATAGTTTTTTTTGACGGCGAAGAATGCCAGTTGAGTTACGGCGAACATGACGGGCTTCACGGCAGCAGGCATTACGTGAAAGAACTGAAAAAATCAGGCGGGCTGAAAAACTGCCGGGCCGCGTTAATTCTCGATATGGTTGGGGATAAGGATTTAACTATTACCCTCCCGTCCGATTCTGATCATAAGATGGCCTCCGAGATTTTCAGGATAGCCCGCAAACAGAATAAGGCAGAACATTTCAGCTGGTTCAGAGGCTCCATGCTGGATGACCATACGCCTTTCAGAAAAGAAGGAATAGCCGCGGTTGATATCATTGATTTTGAATACGGCAATTCCAACGGATACTGGCATACTTCCGGGGATACGATGGATAAGATCAGCAAAGAAAGCCTGGAAACTGTCGGAAACCTAGTCCTTCAGTTGATATGGAACAAGCTCTGAGAAGCTTTTAGTTCAACGACTTGCAGAATATGCCCTTTATTTCTTCTCTCAGCAATTCCGTGCCGTCAGAGAGAAATGACTTCAAGTATTCCTGTTCCATGTGGAAATCAAGGGCACTCTGGTTTTTCCACTTTTCATAGATTATGAAATCGCCCGGGGCCGCGACTTCCTCATGAACATTGTAACATATGTTGCCTTCTTCTTTAACCGTCTGCCCGGCAAGTTCGACAAGCCTTTTCCTCACGGCGTCCTTCTTGTCGCTTCTGGACCTGATTGGAACAACCAGAGTTATCATATCTTTATCGCTCATACAAGTTCCTTTCTTTACTATCCATGAGTATAACAGCCTCAAAGATTTTTTCAACAAAAAAGACACGGAATTTTACAGGGGCTATTGACAATACAAAGCAATGATATTATAATACAGTATGTAATAATATTATATGGTATCAATGATATGAAATCTATATTGAAAAAAGATATTCTGTATAGTCAGCTGAAGGAAAAAATCCGGAACGCCGAATACAAACCGGGAGAAAAACTTCCCAATGAACTTGATTTTTCCAGGGAACTCGGAGTAGCCAAAATAACCCTGCGCTCTGCCCTTTCACGTCTAGAAGAAGAGGGATTGATAATAAGAGAACGCGCAAAAGGAACAATCATAAACCCGGATATCAAAAGGAAGCGCATTCTCGTAATTATTCCCGCACGTTTGGATGTAGAATCACCATACCATGTAATTCTTCCCGGAATAGAAGAAAAGGCACGGGATTTAAATATAGAATTGGAGAAGTGCCAGAACGCATTCTTCTGCGAACTGGAAAACAAGTCCAGGAAAGAGTTCATATCCTCCGGCAAATTTTTAGGAATAATTTTTCCTGAAGGCACTATTTTAGGACATGAAGAAAGTTTTTTAGCCGTAAAATCAATCGGGCTTCCCACGGTAATGCCGCACGCGAACTATAAAGACTATATAACAACAGGTTTCGCCTGTATTTATCCCGATGAAAGGAAGGCTTTCGCCGACGCATTGAAATACCTTGCGGAGAAAGGACATGTCTCAGTGGCGACTGTTTTCAATAAAACGCTGACGGAAAACTATTCCAGAAGCTACAGTCTCAATGAATATCTTGAAACACTGAAAAAAACAGGCCTGACGGGAGCAAAGGAGCTTGTCAGTTATTGCGCTTACAACAGAGAGGATGTAAAAAAGGCCGTTCATGGTTTTCTGAAGCTCGGCACGATACCGACAGCGATACTCTGCGGTTCAGATTTCTATGCGCTTCATGTTTATGAAGTCCTGAAAGAACTGAACATTGAAATTCCCAAACAGATGGCCGTAATGGGCTATGCTAATTATCCCGGAGGACGTTTTTTCACCCCTTCCCTTTCGACTGTTGACCTGAGCATGAAAAAAGCCGGAGAAACCGCAGTGGAACTGCTCGACAAATCCTCCCAATGGTGGGGAGATGAAAAATCTCCTCCTTTTATAACAGTTGAACATGAAATCATAGCCAGGGAAAGCACAAACACCATCCGAACTGAAAAAATATTTTTGAATCAAAAAATAAAAGGGGCCTTATGAAGAGACTGAAAGAATTAACGCGCTTCACGCTTGTCGAGCTCCTGATTGTCATATCGGTGATTATACTTCTGATAAGCCTGCTTCTTCCCGCTCTGGGCAAAGCCAAGGCAAAGGCACAGGAAATAATATGCCTCGGCAACCTCAAACAGAGTGGAATTGGCATCTTGCAGTATTGCAATGACAACAATGGCTGGACCTCTTGCGCATATCGTCAGTGGTCAGGCGGGATGCAATGGGGCAGATGGCTTACTTCGCTTGATTATCTGCCTGGAAATGATCCGAACGCGCTTCTCGGGAAAAGCAGTATAATTGTATGCCCCACCCTGTATCCAAATGGCAAGTATCTGCATCAGAATTATACTTATGGGTTCAGGAGACAATATGGGCCGGACCAGACATATTTCCAGCTTTTCAAAGGACAGATATCATGTACATTTTATTATTCAGCCACTGATATCTATACACCTTATACGTACGCAAGCTGGAACAACCCGGCCGGCGTCCATATACTTACAGATACTATTAAAGCAACTGGAACTGAACCAAACAGTCAATGGTATAGTTACAGTTACGGTTCATCGGCTGGCATTACGGCCCAGACAATGCATGCCCGGCATTCAAAAGCAGTAAACGCATGGTTTACAGACGGACACGTCGGAAGGCTCACACAAAGTTATCTCCTCGAAAATAATATAAGATTTTTTGATGCAAATGGGAATTTACTATGAATATATTTTATAATTAAAAAGCTTAATTTTAGCAGGATAATACAATAATATAGCATCTTAAATCATTTTTTTTGAAATATGTCATGATATAATAGATTTTATTCTTTATATGAAATTATTGTTAATGTCGCAAAAGTTGTTCTGAAATAATGATTTTAATAA
>MHBF01000084.1 GCA_001803225.1 Lentisphaerae bacterium GWF2_44_16
TGGTGTTTTTCGTGGCATAGATTCCTCCTATGCCATACTATATATCTATTTATTACTTTTGCAATTAAACACTAGCCGTCCTCAGACTTATGGCCCCGCATAAGGTCCCGGGCTTCGACGCGAAGTATCTGGACGATTATATCAGCGCCATATGGACGTATTATACCAAGCCGACCGACCCCGCGGTCAAGTGCAATCAGATCGCGGTGGATTGCTCTGAACTGCTTAATGATGATAAGTGTTCGCAGAAGGTTGCTCTGAAACACAATAAAATCTTTACCGGCTATGTAATGCCCGCTAATACGGAGTCAACTACTTCTTACTGGGTATTCACAAACAAAACAAATGAAAAAGATAAAGATTTTACTACATTGAAAATGATCGGCAAGGATGAAAAAGGAAATAATGTCGGAAAGCCGTCGTCGAATGAGATTTTCGGGGCCTGCGACAGCGGACCGTTTCATGGTGTCAATCATACGATAGAGTCGGTAATAGCTAAAAACTTTTATTCAGCCATAGTCTCCGGCATATTGCCGCTGAAAGACAACACCGCGGTATTGTCCAGGTACGGCTATTTTGCCAAGCACACAAAGGATCTTTACAAGAACAATACGGTTGTTCCTCCGACGGGAAACAATCTGCCGTGGTTTATGCTTTATGCCGCGGTGCTTCATGACTTCGGACAGAAAATCTATGCCTACGCATACGATGACGTCCTGAACATTGACAGTACGCTGAGCGCTCCCTCGGGCTCGACGGTGAAATGCACCATGGGAGATATATCCGGTCTCGTCATACCCGACAATGACCATAACAAAACATCTTTCAAGGCAATATTCCATATTCCCAGCGTAGATGCGTTGGACATTCAGCATACCGATAAAAAGTTCTACAGATGGACTTCCGCAGGACTCATTGACAAAGACAAAAAGGTCATCGCAAAAGCCCCTCTGACTCTGGATGCCAAGATCAACATCAAATACGGTCCCGTGGATGCAAAGGGTAATATTCCGGATACAGTCTATGCATTGGATTTGAACAATCCGGGCACATGCGCCGCCGGTGGAGTGGTGAATTCGGGCACGTCTGCGGACGGAGTAACCTCGTTTGATTTCCCTGCCAAATAATAAACGGAATAATAAGATTATTCAGAATTCAAACCGGGATTATCCAATCCCGGTTTTTTAATTCCTGCTTCATTTTTTGAGGATTTTCGCCTGTTCCAGCAAAGTCTTGAAATAATCGGAACTTATTATTCCATCGACAGTGGCGTTTTTCTTTTCATGATCTATCTGGATTTCCAGCGCACTGATCTGCTTTCTCAACTGGGTTATCTGTTTGCTCGCGCTTATGGCTATAAATATGCCTAAAGTCGCGATCAGAAGCAAGATTACAAAAAGCAGCATGAGTTTCCGGTAAAACGGCTCCAAAGCCTGATCGATAATGGAATAGGGAATTTTAAATTGAGCTATCCATTTGTGGTTGCCCATATCAATAGGCTGATAGATAATCAGGTACTTGACTCCTGCCTGATTTTCCCATAGATAATATTCATTGTATCCGCTTTCCTTGATTCTTTCAGGAATTTTCGGAAAAAGAATTGGCTTGACGTGGCTTGTATGAAGCATGACCAGCGAATGGTCGTTGAAAACTTCAATATTCCCCTTTTCATCCGTTACGCATGCCTTGCTTCCATCGTATTCGAGGGGTTTGTAATAAAAGTTAAAAAGCTTTTCTACATCGAATCCCAATCCCATGATGCCTCCGAACGATTTATCGGGATTGGACATCGCGGCAAAGGCAAAAACATAGTAAGTGTCTCCTTTGCCTGTAGGATTTTTCAGGGGAATTGCTTTGGAGATGAGTTGTGAAAACTGTCCATTCAGCAGCAAAGGTATGCTTTTGGCTTTGAAGACCTTGTCCATGAGGGCAGAGTGGTATTTCTGCGGTTCGGCCATAATACATCTGCCGTTCCTGTCAAGTATCAGAAAAACTTCGGACGTATCCAGCGAGAGCATTGAGGTTTGATGCATAAAAGTGAAATCGCGGGAAGATACGCAATCACGTATTTCCTTAAATAGCGGCAATACCTTCAAAGAGCTGCAACGGAAATTCAGGTAAAGGGCCATGCGGTCGGAAACCTGGCTGAGCGATATTTTCATTTGACGCGCCAGGTGTTGTTCGCTGTGCTTTATGGCGTCTTGATAAAACGAATAGGATATCATCAGGTATATGATGATGAAAAAAACTATTCCGCTTATTACCGCAAATATTTTTTTGTTCATGAAGGCAGGTCCCCGGAGTTTAATGGATTGAGGTAGAAATATTGAATATCGGCAGAAGTATCGCTGAAATAATGAAACCCACGATTCCGCCCATTACCAGAATCATGATCGGCTCGAAGAGCGTAGTCAGAGTGTTGATGCGGCCTTCCGCTTCTTTGCGGAAATATTCGCCTACATTGTTAAGCATTTCATCCAGGCTTCCGCTTTCCTCACCGGTGGCGATCATTCCCGTCATGAGGGCCGGAAAAATGTTTTCCCTTTTATGTAACGCGGCTGAAAGGGAGGCGCCTTCCCTGACTTCCGCCGATATTTGTTTTAACGCGGTTTCCATAAAAAAATTGCCGCTAACCGGGACTGTCGCCTCCAATGCCTTCATCATAGAGACCCCGCTTGAGAGCAACGCCCCCATTGACAGAGAATAACGTGATATGCAAATGCCCTTGATAATCCCTCCAAGAAGCGGCATGGAAAATTTGAATTGATCGAATTTCAAGTTGTACTCATCTTTGCGCAGCAGATAGCGGACAGACGCAAACGCGGCAATGATGACTATAAGCAGAAGCCACCACCATGCGCCCAGAAAACCGCTCAGAGAAATTACTATCCGCGTGGTCAGGGGCAGGGTCGCTCCCATCTGGCTGAAAATCCCGCTGAACTTGGGAATGACAAATGTAAGCAGGATAATTACCGATCCCAGCATTACCAGGGCCATGACACATGGATAAGCAAGCGCGCCTTTTATTTTCCCCAGGAGTTCTTCATCTTTCTGTCTCATTTCGAGAATGCGCTGTAACGCCTTGTCCAGCACGCCGCCGATTTCGCCGATTCTAATCATATTTAGATATAGGGAAGAAAAATATTGGGGATATGCCTCCAGGGCATCTGAAAGACTTTTTCCTTTATTGACGTCATTCAGCAATGAAGTGATTATAAGGTCCATTCCCTTTTCGCCATTTTGACGCGCAAGTGATTTCAGCGCTTTAGCGATATTCATCTTGGCATTGACCAGGGCTGAAAGCTGTGCCGTGAACTGTGTGATATCTCTTCCCGATACGCGTTTTCCGCCGAAAAAATTGCTTAAAAACGGATGACTATGTCCCGTTTTTCCATTTTTTTCGGCGATTTCAAATGGGATGAGAGAAAGATCTTTGAGTTTTGCAATAAGCTCCTTGCGGTCGTTTGCTTCCATTCCGTCTTCAACAGTGCGCCCGGCCGCGTTTATCGCTTTGTATCTGAATGTCGCCATAATTTCAATCCATCTGGGTTACCCGTATTATTTCCTCAGCGCTTGTCAAGCCGTTCAGGAATTTTTCAATTCCGTCCTCCCTGAGTGTTTTCATGCCGGATTTTCTTGCCGCTTTGAATATGATATCGGTCGAAGCCTTCGCGTTTATCATATTGCATATTTCATCGTTCATTTCAAAAAATTCGTGAATGGCTATTCTGCCCTTGTAACCGCTGTTGTTGCATTCGTCGCAGCCTTTTGCGAAAACGACATTGTCCACATCGCCGCGGCCAATCTCTCTCAAGAGGGCTTCAGCCGGGCCGGAGGGTGGCCTGCGTTCCAAGCAATAAGGGCAGAGACAGCGAATCAGCCTTTGCGCGAGTACGGCATTGAGGCAGGAAGATATCAAATATGGTTCCACATTCATGTCAAGAAGTCTGCTTATCGCACTTGGCGCCGAATTTGTGTGAAGCGTCGAAAAGACGAGATGTCCAGTCAGTGCCGTGCGGATTGCGATTTCAGCCGTTTCGGTATCGCGTATTTCGCCGACCATTACCACGTCGGGATCGAGGCGCAGGATGCTGCGCAGGCCTCTTGCAAAAGAAAGGCCGACCTGGCTGTTTACATGTATTTGTGAGACGCCCTTGATTTCATATTCCACGGGGTCTTCAATTGTAATGATTTTCTTGTCAGGGGAGTTTATTTCGGAAATTGCCGCGTTGAGAGTGGTTGTTTTGCCGCTTCCGGTCGGTCCTGTTAGGAGTATTATGCCGTGCGGCTGACTGATATGGCTTGTAAAGCGTTTAAGAATATTCGCTGAAAATCCCATTTCCTTAAGGCTCAGTATCTTATTGTCCTTGTCAAGTATTCTCATTACGACGCCTTCGCTGTGGAGCACTGGGATGGTCGCCACTCTCAGGTCAAAACCTCGGTCCATCAGGCGCAGTGATATACGGCCGTCCTGCGGCATCCGGCGCTCTGCAATATTCAGGTTGGCCATGATTTTAATTCTGGAGATGATTGCGGGGCTTTCATTGATTTTATAACGGGAAGCCTCGCGGAGGATGCCGTCGATGCGGTAACGGACTATCATTTCGTCTTCATATGGTTCGATATGGATATCGCTGGCCCCTTCCGAGATTGCGCGCATTATGACAAGGTTGACCGACTTGATGACCGGCGCTTCATTGGCGAGGTCTTCAAGGGATTTGCCATCCATTCCCCCGGATATGCCTTTTGCGTCGTCCTGAGCGTCAGAATCGCCAACGAGGATTTTTGAGATCGCGTTTTTTGAGGCAAGTACCGCTTTGATTTCAAAGCCTGTCTCGCGGGCGACAATATCCAATTGTTCGACGGCCATCGGATCGGCTACGGCCATGCGCAAAACATTTCCGTCCAAGGCTAGCGGAAGGCACTCGCGGGTTTTACGGATTGCCGGGGAAAGCTTTTGGAGGAGTTCTTCCTGAGGAACAAAATTTTCCTCAATAAAGCGGTATTCCACTCCGAGTTTCAGGGCTATCAGAGGTATCAGGGTTTCCTCTTTGATGTAAGATCCGTTTAATACGAGCTCATAAAGGCTCTGTTCGGAACTGGCGCAGAGAGCGTCTATTTCCCTGAGGCGTTTGTCGTCCAGAAGTTTGTTATCCGTTATTATTTCTCTGATTAAAGCGTCATTCATATTATGTTATCAAGGTTTCTGTTTATCTTCAAGGCGTTTCCATATTTCGTCCGGCAAAGAGCTTTTGTCTCTTATGCGTCCTTTTATCCTGAACCTGATTTCGCCGTTAAGAGCGTATTTTTCAAGATGTCCGAGACGGTTGAGGAGGTTCAGGTATATGCGTAACTCGTCGGGCGGCACGTCGGTAACGGTTTCCGAAAGTTCTCTCTGCGACGTGTCCGCGCTTTTCAATACCATCTGATATACTTTGCGCAGAGGTGGAGTCAAGTCCAGCATATTAAAAATACCGGGGATGCTGCTATCTGTTCTGCCGGAGTTTGACATATGGTTTAATTCCCTGTTTTTTCAGAAACAATCTTCAAGTCCGGGACGCTTTGTCGCGTCAGCCCGATATTCTGTTTTTAATATTCCTTATACCGCTTACCCAGTCTGAAGCTGGAGCGGTTTGCGAGAGGAGCGCGCGGCTGCCGAGTTGGGCGAGTTCGCGGCAATCCGGGAGTATCGCTATGGCTTCACAGTCAAACGCATCGCGCATTTTTTTCTTCATGTCATCCATTTCAGAAGGGCCGCCAAGTGCCCGGTTCATAACCAAAAATGTATTGGGCACTTCCAGGCGCTTTGATATTTCGACGGTTACGCTTGTTCCCTGGAAGTCCTGATTGTCAGGCCTCAACACGATAAGCAGAATGTCGGAAATGGAAATGGAAAGCAATGTTTCCTCGTCGAGTCCAGGGTGTGTGTCGATTATCAAGTAATCTACATTCAGGAGTTTGCGGATATCGTTTAACCCCTTTGCCAGCGTGGCGATGTCATACCCCTGCTTCAATATTCTGGTAATGTCTCCCATGTTCATGCTGCAGGGAATAAAAAAGAGACTTTTTTCAGGCAGGCCCAGGCGGACCGAGACATCCAGGGCCACCTTGTCTATGCTGCAATTTTCCCAGAGAAAGTCGTTAAGCGTGGCGCCGCTGGAGGTGTTTTCCAACTGGAAAAGCACATGAATGCCGGGGCTTTGTATGTCCGTATCGACAGTACAAACCTTTTTTCCCGACTGGGCCAGCATATAACTTAAGTTCGCGCTGATATTGGATTTACCTGTTCCGCCGCGGAACGAATGTACTGAAATTATTTTTCCGTTCATATTCATGCGTCCTTCTGTTGTTCCCTTTATTCCAGTTCCATTAATTTATCATCATTGTCCGGGTATTCATCCGTGTGGAACTCTTCTTTTTCCTCCTCCCTGACAGCCTGTTTTTCATCGGTGTCATTTACAGCAGGGACATCTTTTTTCTTTTTGTTTTTCTTCGCTTGGGGGTCAAGAAAATAATCCAATTGGTCGCCGAATTTCATTTCTCCGTCAACGTCATTGAAAGCATCATCGAAGTGTTCGAAGTCTTTTTCTTTGAGGCTTATCTTGTCCGTCTGTGTTTTTGTAAGGCTGTCTGCGGAGGCAATTTCCTCTATAACGTACGGGCTGATAAGAATAATAAGCTCTGTTTGCACATGTTCTTCGGTATGCTGCCCGAACATCCAGCCTATGAGCGGTATATCGCCCAGTCCCGGCAGAGTCTTCTGCGTGTCGGTATGGTCCTGTGAGATAATGCCGCCAATGACAAGAGTGTGATTATGCTTTACTGCCGCGGTGGTCTGTATCTGTCTGTTTGATAATTCAGGTACGCTTTGATCCCCGACGGTAACCCTGGAAAGAATATTTGAGATTTTGAGGTCCATATTCAGGGTTACATCATTGTCCGGATTGATATGAGGAGTAATGGTCAGGGTTATGCCGAGGTTCAAGTAGGAATAGTCGCTTACCACGTTCCCGTTGGCTGTGGTGGCCACGGTTGTCGTACTTTTCAGTATCGGCTCCTGTTGTCCGATTATCAGAGAGGCTTTTTGATTGTCCGCGGTCAGCAGACGCGGCTGTGAAAGCAATTTGCCGTTGGTTTTTTCAAGAAGCGCCTGTACCGCGAAATTTACCCGGTCGGACAGGAATATATACGAGAGTTCCGGAGTTTTGGTGGAGTCCGTCAGAAGATTGCTGGCTTCCGTGATAGATCTGGAAGGGCCGGCTTGAATGTTGCTGCTACCGGAATGTATGGTCAAGTCTGAACTCAAGTCAAAGTTCCGGGCGCGGTTGGCCTCGATGAGTTTTACTTCAAGCAATACCTGTTTTTTGCGTTTATCCAGACTTCTGATAGTGTCACCGACTACTTTCTGGAGGCTTGGAACGGCTGTTACCAGTATGGCGTTTCCGTCCAGAAAGGGCTGAATTATGATTTGATTATTTTCGACAACACCGTCCCTGACTGTAACGGTGGACTGTATTTTAAAGGCATTATTCAGGCATTCGGCCATATCCTTTGCGTTCATATAGCTTATGTAATAAACCGAGGTTACCATGCTGCTGAATTTCTGACGCCCTGCCACATCCAGGAGCTTTACCATCTTAATTATTCTCTTAAGGTTTGTAGCCACGTCGGTAACGATAAGCAGGTTAGAGCTGGGGTCCGCGGTAACATTTGCCGTGCCCAGGCCGGAGGATATAATCGGGACTATGTATTTCTGCATTTCCGCCGCCGCCATGTTTTTGCACGGGACAATCATCATTATCATTTCATCGTTATCTGGAAGCATGGCGGGTTCGTCGCCGTATAATATTTTAATGGGATATTGCTGGGCGTTGCTTTTGGGCACCACTTGCAGGTAGCGATCCGTGCGGACAACCGCATAATTCATGTTGTTTATGACCGAAGTGAAAATAGCATAGGCCGTTTCAGGCGAGACTTCGCCGGGGGTTGAAATAGAAACCTGCTGGTTTCCGATGGAGGAAGTTACCGGCACCAGACCATAGAGCTTGGCAATGAAGTCAATTACAACGGAAAGACTGGCGCTTTTGAAGTTAAACTGGATTTTTTTTGTCTTTTGCGCGTTATTGTTATTTTGCCCCTGAGCGCTTGACTTTTGATTTTGCGGGAGCGGCGTTTTTTGCGCGGCGGCTGAGGCATCGCTTTGATTCTGAGGCACAAAGAGAAAGTCCGTGCCGGGAGGAGCGATAATACCGGATGATGCTCTAGGCGCGTTTGAATTGTTGGGCAGGGAAGGAGTGGGGGCTATTTCATTTATGAAGTCCTTGTTTCTTTTTATGCGCACGTCGGTAAGTGTTTCCTGCAGGGTCTGTCCTATTGGGGCAGTCAACGGAGCCCCTGATATCTCACCTGAAGATGAGTTTTGGGAACCGAACACATTTTGGGCTTTTAGCTGGCTAAAAGAACAAACAGTCAGCAAGGCGATAAAGAGATATATTTTCAAAGGTGTCATATAAAAAAGATTACTCTAAATTAACATCTATTATTATTGTTCCTGAACTTGAAAAGAAAGCATAAATATATCCTGTCCTGTCATTCTTACAATTCGCTAAGGCACATTACACAGGCGATTCCCTCTGAATCAATGAACTTAACTTCCTTGTCGGAAACAGAGGCAATTCCGACACCTCTGATTTTATCATCGGGACGGCAGCAGCGGAAACTGACTTTGGTATCGGCGTTGTCTGAAATAATCGCCACCAGTACATCGTTTAGGCGGGCGGTACCCTCAAATTTTACGCCTTCGAGCCTTTGTCGCAACGCCTCTTCTTTTTTCTTCTTAATCTCTTCCGGTGTAGGGGGGCGTTTGGCGAGTTCTTCCGGTGTGTGCTTCAGCGTAAAAAGATTGTGTTTCATTTTGTAGTCGCCGATATTGAAATTGAGCTTGGCGAGAGAGGGAAAATCGAGTTTGACTTTGTGAAGCGACTCAAGCACGAGATAAAATCTGAGAGGTGGTCCTTCTTTACTGTCGCGTAAAGACAATGTGAACTGCTCAAATTTCATGCCGTAAAGTTCATGAATGAATTTCAGAAAAGTTTCAAATGAACAGTTTCCGTCCACTATGAATTTGTTTATGACTTTTGGACCGTCGCCTGAGGGTGAGACTGAGACGGGTTTGATATTTTGCAGAAAAACCCCGGATTGGGAGGCGGCCCGTGTGATTGCCTCAATACGTTCGGGTACAGGAACTTCCATAAAAGGCGCTTTAACCGCTTTACAAATACCGGCAATTCTCTCGCCGAGGCGTTTACGGGAACTCTGCCAGCTCCCGGAACGGCTTATGTTGAGCTGTTTTATTTTAAGCGCCGTTCTTTTAGCGTTCAGTTCCCTTGCAGAAGCCCCGCTTATGTTCTGAAGGGGAATGAGAATGAGATAATAGTAGCCCAGCGCCGCGAAAAAGAGCAGCAAGATCCAAAGCATGCGTTTATCCCTGTCGGAAAAAGCTGTTTTCATTATCAGGCATTCCCTCCGGAGCCTGTTTCAGGCCGTGCGAATTCAGGAGGAAACTTGTATTTGATGATAACCTGAAAGTCCACGTTGCCGGAATCCGTCGAATTTGCGTAAATAAGCTCGGAACTCTCAACTGTCCTGGCGCTGTTGAGATGTTCCAGAAATGTTAGCATGGCCGGATAACTTGATGCCGTGGCATTCACGGAAATGCTGCCGTAAGGATTGCCCGCGATAGCCGTCAGCCATAAATCGTTTCCTCTGGCTTTGTTCAATGTCGTGAATAATTCAAAGCATATGTCCGGTCCTATAAGTTCGCATCCGGCGCGCCGGGCAAAAGCCTTCATCAGGTTTACGTCGTTAATTGTATCGGCAAGCTTCCTGGCGGGAATTTCGATGTTTTTAAGTTTGGCGTTAAGTCCCGCAATAAGGATTTTATTGGTAACGGTATCCGTAAAGTAGAAAAGCGGCAACGCTGCAAGGATAAGCGCCGTGCATCTCAACAGTACGCCGTTTTTGCGCCATTTGCCTTTTCCGGTATTTCCTATTTCCCATCCGGCAAGCGCCGGGATTCTGGGGACCAGGGAAAGGCCGTACGACAATACCATGAGCATACGCTCCTTTTCGTCCAATCCGTATTCAGTGAAATATCCTGAAACGTCAAGATGCTCTACTTCAGTTTTTTTGCCGCTGAACTTTTTAATTTTTTCCGCATCTTCAGGTTTGTTGCCGATCACAAGTATTTTGTCGGGTTCAATCAGATAACGCTGTTTTGAAAAATAAACTGATTGGGAGGACAATCTGACGTTTGTGCCGAGTTCGTCATTGTCGGGAAAACGCCTTGTGAAAACAATATTTTCACCCTCGACCGCAACGCTCAGTATTTCATCGTTACTAAAGAACAGGACTTGAGTATTGGATGATGGTCTGATGCCGCCTTTGTTGCGGGCAAGAGCGTAAAGGGCGAGATGGATGGGGTAAAGACGCGCTTTTGCAGGAAGTCTCAGAGGTGCCGTTGCCATCAGCAATATTCCAGAGCCCTTATCGGATTTTTGAGAAATAAAATTTATGTGTCCAGGCGAATCCGAGACAAGGTATTCTTTTTGGATTTTAACGATTTTGGCGATTTTCCGAGTATCTGTTTCAGCTGTATAAACTTGTGTGAGCCTTACCTCTTCCCAATCAATGCCGAAAACAGTTCCGGCAGGCATTTTTTCATCAACCGAGCGAAAAACGGCACCAAGGCAAGGGCGTGAGCCGTCTTTAACGGAAAACTCTCCTCCAACGCAATTACCGTTCTGAAAGTATATGGCCCTTGACATTTTCTAGGCACTTCCCATATATGTAAAGTTAAAAGAGTTGTTATCGGAAAAAATCACCACCGCCTCCAATTTGCGCACATGGCCGCCGCTTACCACATAAGCCTTTATCCTGTATGCACGGCAGGTCAGGCTTATTTTGCCTTCCAGGGTTCTGGCGTCCACTCCCGTTGCCGTTCCAACGTCCTGCATGCTGGTGAAATAATGTCTATTTTTCACAGCATCTTCTATAGAGGCCGCTTTCGAAATGTCTATATCCAGCGTTGCCGCTATAGCAGCCGCGGAAGCCTTGTTGATGTAAAGTTTAGCTCCTGAAAATGTGGTAAGGCAATTTTTCAACCCGCATATATCCCCGCCTCCATCATAGATGTCATCTTGAATTTCCTTCAGCTCAAGAAGTTCTTCTATACAGGAAAGTTTTTTCCCTTTTCCCTTGATGAATTTCATTATTGCCGACGCCATATCCCGCGCCACGCCCGGTATTCTGAGCCAGTTCGTCTCTTTGAAGCTGTTTACCTGTGCTTTAGAGTCTTCCGATGTAATATAACATATTGCATAATCTTCAACAGTCCAGTTTTCTCCTGAAGAATAACTTTCGTCGTCGCATCTGCTGATTTTCCATTCGCGCGGTTTCACCAGATAAAATCCGAGTTCGTCCCCTCTCATCAGAGCTTCGGAGGCTTTTCTGGCGGATGCGTCTTTTTGAATGGCGTCCTTTGTTTTATCCGCTGCTTTATCCACTTTCTCATGCAGTTTCCTGAGTTCCCCGGCTACAGCGTAAACAGCGCCCCTGCCGATAGCTTCGCCTTCGGCTTCATGTTTAACGGCAAAAGCCAGTTTGGTATTCAAATTAAGCGAAACAAAGAGAGTGAGAAGCAGAAAGGAAAGTATCGCCAGTATCCACAATGTCAGTATAAGAACCATACCCGCTTGGAATTGTTTTTTTTTAATGCCTTTGATATGATATATTTTCATTCTTTTCCTGTTCATCGCGTATTTTTCTTTTCAGCAATATCCGGCACATCGAAGACGGGAACGAGCATTGACGTCTGAATTGAACGTTCACCTGTCAGTTTTCCGTTAAACATTATCATAACCGGCCAGCATTCCTCTTTACGGATTTCCTTTTGCCCTGAGCTGTCGCCCTCGATTTTTTTATTTTTTTTAGTGTCTATTGGAATATCGCCCCGGACATAGCTGAAAGCCCATTTATCCAGATCCTCGATCAGAATTGATGGTCCGATCCTGCTAAAACCGGCTTCCGGATATGTTGCGGTATTGCGTTCCACGCATTTGTTTTTCACCGTATAGCTGATGAGCTCCAAATGTGTCCGCGGAATGGTCGATACGGCGACAAAACTCATTTCATCATTTGTGAATTTGACGGCTTTTGCGTTTATGGGAACGAAACGCCGCAAATCATCCCTCATCAAAGAGAGCGCGCCGTTAAGCTGCAAAACCGGGGCCTCGTATACGATGCTTTTTTTGTAACACATCAATCCGGTATGGAAAGAACCTATGATAAGCGCCGATATGACTGTCATTATCAGCATTGTGACAATTACTTCAATGAGAGTGAAAAAACTGCCGTGCGGTCTGATTTTCATTATTTTTTCGTCTCGGATGTCCGCCAGTTCGTTATATCGTCCCCGCCGCCCGGTTTTCCATCCGGCCCGTTTGAAGAAACATCATAGGAATTCGTATTATGTTCGCCGGAACACTTGTAAATGTATTTATTGCCCCATGGGTCAAGCGGGATTTCATTGGAGAGATAGGGGCCTTTCCAATTGGTTGGCGCGGGCGGGGTGTTCGGCTTGCTTATCAAGGCGTCAAGCCCCTGTTCTGTGCTTGGAAATACATCGTTGTCAAGCTGATAGGCGTCCAGTGTGGTGGAAAATATTTCTATCTGGCTCTTTGCCGCGTTTTCTTTAGCTTCTTTTGTCCTGCCGAAAAATTTAGGCATGACTATGGCGGCAAGAACGCCGATGATAATTACGACCACCATTATTTCTATAAATGTGAATATCCGTATGAAAAACGGTAGATGCCGTATCTTCGTCATATACATATTTTCTCCAAATTTTATTCCTGCATATTCAGCGATTTACCGGTCCCCACACGTATGCCGGGACAAGATATGATTCGTATGAGCCTCTGATCGGCGCCGGGCATGTAGCCGCCTCTACCGCTCCGTATGTCGTGCGCACTACAGTCATGAATACTCCTGTGAAAAAACCTACCGGAATGAAAAGGGCGGGACCGTCATCGGTATATGAGATTATCATCTGGCGCGGTATTTCTCCTGAACCCGTTACCGCATTGGTCAGGCCTCTCGCAAATTTACGTCCTATCATGCTTACCAGTGATTCGGCGCGTACCGGAACTTCAGGTAAGTCTGAATTGATTTTTACACTTTCTGATGTTTTATTTTCAGCGTTTGTCATCGGAATTAACTGAAGACAAGCAAATATGACTAGAAAATATCCAAGATGCCGCATGCTAGAAACCTTTAATAGATAAATTAAAAATATGTGTTTATAGACGAGTATTCAAGTGGAACTATCAAGTTTTCCATTTTTTTCGCTGTCTTTTTCCATCTTCCTTTTTTTCAATGCAAAGGAGTTCATTCTGAAAGTCTTACCGTTTTCATCCCCGCCGAATGAAACTTCCACACTTATGGAAAAGCCGTCTTTGACTTTCTCATATTTTTTCACAGAACTCCGCCATTTGAACTGCTGGAAATTCTCCGTGAGATCTCCCTGGTTTTCCTCTTCGGAAAGTTCATTTCTGTTTGCCAGTTCGTTGAATTTCATGCGGGCTATCTGTACAGCCGTAATGTAGGCATCCGCATTTTTCGCGTTTCTCATGCTTACGGAAAACCCTGAGAGCAAGACTCCCAGAAAAATACAGATAATGCAGCTTGCCACCAATACTTCCAGCAATGTGAATAAATTTATTTTCAGTCTTCTAATCACGATTGATTACCTGCAAATTCCTGACTGTTCCGCAACCGGCTTCCAATTGCAAGCCCAAATAATCTTTTAAGGTGTTTTCAAAAACAAAGTTAATTTCGTCCGGCTGATAAAAATCTGAAAATGTTATGACGATTTTTTCAATGGGGTCTTTTTTCACGCCTGAAATCGAAATATGCTTGATATTCACTCCATTTGGCACGTCCATCCGGGCGAACGCCCCTTCCACGGGGGTAAACTCCCCGTTTTTATTTGCGCCGTCACCCTGAGCTTCAAGGCTCTTAACATATTTGAGGGCTTCCGACGGATTCTTTACTGAAACACTTTTTTTAATTTCCATGTCTATCCTGCGCCATCCCGGATGAATAATCAACCTGCAATCGTTGTGATTAAATATGGCTTGCATCCGTGCCGTATCAAGAAAAAGTCTGAAACGCTGAACGCTTGATTTCAGGTTGACATTCTGGTAGAAATTTGCCATACTGGGGGCTGCGATGGCGGCCATAATTCCCATTATCAGGAGAACGACAAGCATCTCAAGCAGTGTGAATGCATACCGGAAGCCATTTGTAATCATAAAGTTTGTGCCTTGTGAATGAAATATAAACTACATCGGCAACTTTTATATTTCAAGATGGTTTGGATAGGGTATTGGGGGCAGTTTTCTTTGTAATTTTCAAAGGCTGAATGAGGCCACATTGAATAAGAAAGACTCTTCACTGCTCTCTAGAAAATACATGTGTAAGCCCGGCTTCGTTTTCAACTACGCCGAGGCAGTCTTCCGCTTCGCGTACGCCGTGCTTGCCTTAAGGCTCGCCCGGGCGTAGTTCGCCACAGGCGAACGAAGACTGGTGGGCCCGACTGGACTCGAACCAGTGACCCGGTGATTATGAGTCACCTGCTCTAACCAACTGAGCTACGGGCCCGCTTGTGAACTTTGTAAAAGTTCGGACAAGTGTGTAAATTAGTCAGATATCCAATAAAGGCAAGCCAGCTTTTAAATTATTTTTTGAATATCTGTTTTTTTAGATTATTAAGGAAAGGATAGTAGAGATGAAATTCACGGATAAAAAGTATTGGGGCGCGTTTATCGCCGGCGTATTGTGGGGGATTGTCATTGCGTTTATCGGAGGCTGGATATATTTGAGATCGTCTCTGGTATATGAAATAAAAAGTAATGGAACTTTTGATGAAACAGTTAAAAAAGTATTGTCCGAAATTCCCAAAGTGAAGGGGTGGAATGTGGAATCTGTCGTATGTGCTATACCAAATACTGCGGACAACTGCAGAATCAGGAGTTTCAAATTGTGTAATGGAAATTACGCCAAAATAATGCTGGATAACGCGGATGACAGAAAAGTGTCGTGTGTTATTCCCTGCACGATGGCAGTTTATGAAAAGCCTGACGGAAAAACTTATATAGGCCGGGTAAATGTGTCATTGCTTGGTTATATTATAGGCGGTTTGCCTGCGAAGATTTTTGCGGGCAAAGTAAATCCGGAGCAGCAGGAGATGTTGAAAAAGATAATAGAGTAATTATTTCAGAACTCAGGAGTTTAATAAAAATGAGCGTGTTTTTAGGAATTGGACTGGGGCCTATACAGACAGGGATATTTTTATCGGGAGCGGCGAAGGGCGGTTTCTCTCGGATAGTGATAGCGGAAGTCGATAATAAAATCAGGGATGCCGTGAATGCCGCGTCCGGGAAGATTTCAATTAATATTGCCGGCCCTGAGCGTGTTTATACGGAAGCAATCAATGGTGTTGAGGTTTATAATCCAAATGAAAAGGAAGACTTGGCGCGTTTGATTCAGGCGGCGTCAGAGGCAGATGAACTCTGCACTGCATTGCCCAGTGTTAAATTTTTCGCTCAGGTCTCCGAATGGCTCAAAAAGGGTTTTGCGGAAACCCCGGATAAATATCGTATAATTTATACTGCCGAAAATAATAACCATGCCGCTGAATGTCTCAAGGAGGCAGTTGGAACAGAACTTACAAACACCCATTATCTGAATACCGTAGTTGGCAAGATGAGCGGGGTCGTTCCAGCCGGAGAATGTGAAAAACGCGGGCTTCTGCCCTTGTGCGAAGGAGCGGACCGCGGGCATCTTGTTGAGGAATTTAATAAAATTTTAATAAGTACGGCCCCGGGCATTGAGAAGCGTAAAGTTCAGAACCTCTATGAAAAGGCCGACCTTTATCCTTTTGAGGAAGCAAAATTGTACGGGCATAATGCCATACACCTTCTGCTCGGACTTCTCGGAAAAAACGCGGGCAAGGCTTATATGAGCGAAACAAGAGAAAAAAAAGAGCTGATTGATTTCTCGAAAACCGCGTTTATCGAAGAATCGGGCAGGGCGTTATGCAAAAAATGGAGTGGGACAGATCATCTTTTTACGGAAGAAGGGTTCAGAGACTATGCCGAAGACCTTATGCCGAGAATGACCAATCCGTTTCTTATGGACGCGATAGAGAGGATAAGCAGGGATTTGTCCAGGAAGCTTTCCTGGAATGACAGAATAATCGGGACAGTAAGGCTTGTGCTGGGACAGGGGTTTAAGGCGGACCGTCTTTTGACTGGCGCGGTACTGGCGTGCAAGGCACTTTTCGGCGACGATATTTCACTGGTAAAACCGGGTTTGAAGGAATTGTGGCCTTCGCCGTGGGGCGTGGAACAAGAGGAAATATTTTCTAAGATAGAGGAAAGTTGGAAACAAGGTGTGAAGATTATTTGAAAAGCGGTGAACATGAGTTTAATGTACTTGATTTTTGAGTTTAACTTCAATATTTAAGGAGAAAGAAGATGGTTAAAATTCTGCATGATAATGATGCCGACCTTTCAGTCCTCAGCGGGAAAACAGTGGCTGTTATCGGTTATGGCAGCCAGGGAAGCGCGCAGGCGCTTTGCATGAGAGATTCGGGTGTAAATGTCATTATCGGTTCTATCAAGGATGCTTCCTATGACAAGGCCGCGTCAGAAGGTTTCAAAGTAATGAGTATTTCTGATGCAGCCAAGCAGGCTGATGTCATTCATATTCTTCTTCCCGACGAATTCCATGGGCCTGTATATCATAACGATATCAAGAAGCACCTGAAAGCCGGGAAAGCACTTTCATGTTCACACGGTTTTAACATAGTGTATAAAGAAATTGTTCCTCCCGCGGACATCGACGTGATAATGGTAGCGCCGAAAAGTCCGGCGACGGAAGAGCGGAAAGCGTTTCTGGCCGGTTTCGGAGTGCCGGGACTTATAGCCGTGAACCAGAATCCGAGCGGCAAGGCCCGTGATATCGCGCTCGCGATGGCCAAGGCTATGGGATTTACACGTGCCGGATGTCTGGAATGTACATTTGAACAGGAAACATACGAAGACCTTTTCGGGGAACAGAACGTTCTTTGCGGCGGTCTTGTTGACTTGATAAAGGCTGGATTTGAAGTTTTGATAGAAGCCGGATATCCGCCTGAAATGGCCTATTTTGAATGCGTACATGAAGTGAAACTTATTGTTGACCTGATTTTCGAAGGCGGCATACAGAAGATGAACGCAGTCATATCAAATACGGCTGAGTGGGGCGAATACTACAACGGGCCCAAGATTATTACTCCCGATGTTAAGGAAAGAATGAAAGCTTCCCTTAAAGCCGTTGAGGACGGTTCGTTTGCCAAAGTCTGGCTTGAAGAAAGCAGAAAAGGCGCTCCGAACCTTCTCGCCAAGAGAAAAGCTTTGGGTGAACACCCCGTCGAAATAGTCGGCAAGAAAATAAGGGACCTGTTTGAAAGAAAATAGTTCTTTTCAGATAATTCTATTATTAAAAGTGGAGCGGTTCCGCTCCACTTTTTTTGTATATACAGGGCGGATTTCCAGATGACGCGTTTTCTTATATATTTATTTCCAGCCATGATGGATATGGTACTGGGAACGGCCTTTTTTGTGGCTACGCTGCGCTTGGCGGAGAGCGGCGCGTCGGCATTTGCCGTGAGCAGTATAATAACTACCTGGGCAGTAGTATATATGCTGGTAAGCCAGATATTGGGACGTCTGGTGAACGCGAAAAATTCCATCCGCTTCATAATCGTATCGGGACTTGGCACGGTTCTGGTTGCCTTGGGTTTCATCCTTAATTCAGACTTGAATTTTCAATATTTTCTGATGGGAATGCAGGCTGTCTCCACATCATTTTTCTTTGTTTCCTTCCAGATTTTTATGAAAGATTTTGAATCGGGCAAGGCCTACGGGCTTCCTCTTTCTACGGGGCTTTACACATTTTCATGGAGCGCGGGCATGGCTTCGGGCCCGTTTATTTCGGGTTATGTCTGGCATGCGTTCGGCTGGCAGGCGTGTTACATTATAAATATTGCCTTGGGACTCTTTGTCGCGGGCGGCATATTATATCTGAAACGTCTTTCGGGAAGAACAGATACGCAGGTTTCCAGACCTGTGAAGACAGAAAATCCTTATGTAAACGCGCCGGATATGGCCTGGTTAGGCTGGGTTGGCTGCGGAGTCTGCTGTTTTACCGTATCGCTTTTGAAGGGGGTTTTTCCCACGACAGCGACGAAGCTGGGGCTTTCACAGGTAGAACAGGGTAATATTCTGGCAATTGTAAGTTATGCGCAGGCGATAACCGGTCTGTTTCTTTGCCGTAGTCGTTTCTGGATGTATAAAGCGCTGCCGGTTTCGTTTTTCGCCTTTTCCGCTATTGTCGGGCTTATATTATTCGCGTTTGCGCAGAATGTTACGATGTTTCTGATCGGGGCATTGCTTACGGGGATATATTCAGGCGGTTTTTTCTTTTATTTCGTATTTCATTCGCTGGCGCATCCTAACAGAAGTTCTTTCTATGTTTCCATAAATGAGACAGTCGTAGGTTTTACAGGGATAGCCGGGCCGGTTATAGGGGGCAAGCTTGTGGATATGGTAAGCAATTCATCTGCTTATATCTGCTGTGCGATACTGACGCTTATTGCGCTGCTGATACAGGTATATGTGCATATAAAAAAGCCGTTTAAGCGCGCTTAAATCAATCTTCATGACGGGGATGACGAATTCCCGACGATATTGTCCGGAGGCATTTTTTCGAGAAATTCAGCCATGATTTCAAATTGGAATACACTGCCTTTTCCAGGTGTGCTTGAAACATTAATGGAACCGTTCATCGCTTCGATGATTTTCTTTGAAATCAGGAGACCTGTTCCCGATGTCCATTCGCGGAAATCGGGGCTGAATATATACTTCAGGTGTTCAGGCGAAATACCGATGCCGTTATCTTCAATGGAGAAAGAGAGAAAAGATTTGGCGTCAAGTTTTTTCAATGCGCTGACAGATATTTTAATACGGCCCTTTTTGCTGAATTTTATGGAATTGTCAAGAAGGTTCAGCAATACCTGGCGGAGCCTCTCCGCGTCGGCCGAGACATAAAGGGGAATGCCGTCACTGAATGCCGTTTCAAGGGCCAGTTCTTTTTCTTTAAGCTTGAATGAGACTGTTTTTGTTATCTTTTCTATTGTTTTGCGAAGTTCGAAAGGCAGAGGGGATATTCCGATTTTTTCTGTTTCAATCCGGCTGAAATCCCTGAAGTTATTCATCATATTCATGATCAATTCTGATGAGCATGTTATTGTATTGAGCAGTTTCCGTTCTTTGTCCCCTGTATTGCTTTTGAGTAGAAGTTCAGTTGTGGATGCTATGCCGCTTATAGATGTGGTTATTTCGCGTCTCAGATAGAAGAGAAATTCATTTCTGGATTTGTTTGCCGCGTCTGACGCGTCTCTGGTTTTTCTTACCGTGAGCTGGGCATCCGCGTATTTTCTTCTTTCAGAAAGAGTAACGGCAAATTCCCGTACCAGCTTGTTAAGGCATTCAATTTTTTCAGGAGAGAACGCCTTTCTGTGGCTGGAATAGCACATTATACCGCCCTCGATCTTATTGTTGAGTATAAGCGGGAGGGCGAGGATGGAAGAATACCCGAGGTCCAGCGCATAGTCCCGCCAAGTTTTGAAATCTTCATCGCTAGCCAGGTCTTCGTAGCCAAAAGGTTTTTTAGTGAGTACAGCTTTGCTCATCGCGCTATTTATGCAATGAGTTTTTTCAGTGGAAATATCAAGTACCATTCCGTCAAGGTGCCTGTCGGCATATCCAGCATAAAATTCGGGTTTTATCTGATTATTGGAAAAGTGTCCGTACCATGCCATGCGGAAATCATAGTTTTCCACTATATTTTCAAGGAAGAGCCTGAATAATTCGGCTTCGGAAACTTCATAGGATGGAGCTCTGACCGAAGAGAGAATGGATTGAAAAGTGATATAATCCCTCAATTCATTCTGGATTTTTATCTGTTCTGTAATGTCAACGTTTATTTCAGCCACAAGCCATTCGCCTTTTGCGTTCTGAAACGGGTAAGTTGTGACTTGGATGGGCCGGTTTCCTTCTTTTACCAGAATTTCATTTGTTATTATTGGTTTCCCAGTTTCAAAGGCTTTTGATATACCGCATCCAGGGCAGTGTTCGGAACGGTCCATGAAATATTCATAACATTTCTTGCCTCCATAGGGCCCGTATATTTTTTCCCAGGAGCTGTCAACGTAAATTATATTGTAATTGGCATCGATGATATCAAGCCCGGTTTTTGTCGCGCCCAAAATAAACTCTATCTGCTGTCTCAAGTCTTTTATCTTGCTTTCATTTTCCTTTTTCTCCGTAATATCTCTTTTTATTCCCGCATGACAGACAGGGTTTCCATACTCGTCCCTTATGGTGAAAACTGAAAGTGAAATATGGAGCATTTTCCCTTTTTTATTGACGCATATTAATTCGGAAGAGTATTTTCCTCTTTCAAAAATTTCCTTGAATACTTTTTGGAAGTTACTTTCTCCCATGAATAGGGCTGGGGTTTTGCCTATCAGCTCATCCATTGTGTAACCGAACATCAATTCATGAACGCGATTACATTCGATGTAAGCTCCTTTGAGGTCTATCAGGGCGACAGCCTCCTGGGTATTCATAAAAATTTCCCTGTACAATCTCAATTTGCTTTCAATCTGGTTTCTTTTGTCTGTCATTTCGTTGGCGGCTTCCGCGAGTTTTCTGAATTCCGAAAAATTTACGTTTTCCGGGCTGATCCTGACAGAGTGGCTGGACGTTTTTTCAAAGAAGTCAGTAAAGACTTTAATGCTTGCCTTTATTTTTCCGGCGGTATATGCGGCTATCAGGGAAGCGAGGAGAGTTACCAGAAACAACGTGGCTATGATTTCTATTATATGTAAAAGGATTTTCTTTTGGATGGCTTCTTTTTTTGTGGATATTACATTTTCCATATCATCCATATAGACAGCCCCTTCCAATATCCATTCCCAGTCTTTCACTGTTTTCACAAAGGATATTTGGGGGACGATTTCATTTGTTCCCTGTTTTCTTCTCATATATTGGATAAAGCCTCCTCCGGGGCTTTCCGCGAGCCTCAGCTTTTCTTCGAACACTTTTATTCCTTTGTTGTCGCGGATGTCTGAAATATCTTTCCCGATCATTTCCTTTTCCTGGCTCCAGATGAGCGTGCCGTGAATGTTTTCCACCGAAATGTACCCGTTTTTTGCAAAATCAGTGCCGGATATTCTGGAAAGTATGCATTTCTGCATTTTTTTATTGATATTTTCCGGATATTCTCCGGCGCCGATGAACCATTGGTAAGGGGTGAAATACTTCACGAAAGATATCTTGCTGTAATTTTTGTTGTGTTTGTCTCCCGGTCTCTGCCATTGGTAGGTGATATATCCTTCACCATCTTTTCTGATTGTTTCCGTCTGAGCGCGGAAAGCGCTTTTGGAATCGAGTGAAGAGATGGCGTCAGGTATTTTGCCTTCCAGCGAAGGATCAGGCGGATAGAGTTGGGATACAGACTTGGCGTCATCAATAAAAAAATATATTACTTTGTTGTTAAAAGTGATTTTACGCAGGGCGTCTTTAATCATCTTTTTTATTTCATCGTCAGTATGGCGGGATTTGTTTTCCTTATAAATATTTTCTGCCGTATTGTAGGCGTTTGTTACTATTTCCTTTAAAAATTCCCTGAGATCCTGACTGGAACTTTCTTTTCTGTAGTCAATGAAGTCTATTATTTTCATGACTTCACACTTTACAGCGTGTTTCTGGGACTGAATGTATTCATTTCGGAGTTCCTGGATTTCCGAACTGAAATTTTTGAACTCATCGGAGATTATCCAGAAATAACCGGTAAGCCCGGCGGTAATAAAAATAAGAAATAAGGCATTTAAGAAAAAAGACGATGATATGCTCTCTTTTCTGTTCATATACAAAGTCCAATCATTGCTAACTTATTCAAGATAACATTTATTCTGATTTTTTAAATACCTGAATGAAAAAAATAAGGCAACTAAGATACCGTGGATATGAATTTGAGGCTGAGTCGAGTTGAAAAAGAACGGCCCGGGAGGGGGAGGCCCGGGCCGATTTATCGGAACATTTTAGATTTTTGCGGTTATCAGCTCATGGCGGTAATATATGAGAGCTGGCTTTGGAGATTACTGACAGTATCTTCCATCCATGCGAAATGTTCCCAGAGCTGGGTTTCATAATCATCAAGCCTGCTGTAGAGCTCATCAACCTCATCACTTTTCGCATTAATATCATCGTTAAGGAAGCTCATTTTGTAAGTTATAGAGCCGTCTGCGGAATCCGTCAGACTGGGAAGGTAACCGTCTGTTCCGACAAGCTGTCTCATAATGCCGGCCGGATTGTTGTTATCGCTGTACGCCCTGAATAGATCTTCCAGTTCGTCCATGTGGTAATCAAGCGTGTTTTCGAGAAGGTCTTCATCATATATTTCGAGATGGCCTGTTTCACTGTCGCTGTCCGAGCTGTCTTCATCAACGAACCATATTCCTATTTTATAAAGGGAATTGTAGTCCTGATCGATATTGGGGTTTTTGTTGGCGCTGCCGACAATGGAGTTCAGTTTGTTCAGCATAGTAGCGATGAGGCTGTCACCCTGGAGCATGCCTACAGAGGTGAGTGTGCTGCTGTTTTCATCGACTTCAGCCGCCCCCATGCTTCTCAGATAATCTATGGTATCGTTATATACGCTGATGAAGTCGTCCAGATAGGAGGCGATGCTCTCGGAGTCGCGGTCTATGGTCAACGTGGAAGTTTCTCCTTCACCATCTTCGTAGAATTTCAGTGTTACGCCTGTTATTACATCGGTTACTTCCTCATTGGAACTGCTTTCCACTGCTACCCCGTTGACTGTGGCAGAAAGGTTCGAACCTGGCTGTAATTCGTTTTTCAATGTGCTGTAATCGCCCGCATCGCCGGGAGTACCCACCAGTACGCCCAGATTGCGGAGTACGCTGTTGTCGGCTCCGCTTTCCGAAACAGTCATTGAACCTGTGCCTGTTGCCGCACGTTGTATTACAAGGGTTTTGCCCAGCAGATAAGCTTCGACGGGGTCGTCCATGTCCGCCGCGGCTGTGTTTATGGAGTTCATGATAGTTGTAAGCGTATCGG
>MHBF01000085.1 GCA_001803225.1 Lentisphaerae bacterium GWF2_44_16
GTCAAGTGCGGATTGAAAGAAATTCAACAGATGCTTCCGCGGCGGCGTTTATTTCATCCATTGTATGAGCGGCGGAAACAAAATTCAACTCGAACTGAGACGGCGAAATATAAAACCCCCGTTGCAGCATAAACTTGAAATATTCTGCAAACAGAGCGGTATTGCAGGTTTTCACGTCTTCGAGATTTTTCAAAGATTTTTTGCTGCTGAAAAATAACGTGAAAACTCCTCCATATACGGCACAATGAACACCGAGTCCGCGCTCCTGCGCAAAGCTGTTGATTTTCATCGCAAAGTTTTCCGCCAGTTCCGCCATTTTGTGATACGGATTAAGTTTCCGGAGAGTTTTAAGAGTAGCGATGCCTGCCGCAAGGGCAACAGGGTTTCCGCTTAGAGTTCCCGCCTGATACACGTTGCCTAGAGGGGCAAGCATCTCCATGACTTTACGGCCTGCGGCTATTGCGCCTATGGGCATGCCGCCTCCGATAATTTTTCCGAAAACGCTGATATCAGGGTTAATTCTGGCAAGTGTCGCATAGCTGCCGGCATGGAAACGAAATCCTGTTATCACTTCGTCAAAAATGAGGCAGGTTTCATACTCCGAACACAGTTCGCGAAGCGTTTCAAGAAAACCTTTTTCCGGCATCACCAGGCCCATGTTTCCCGCTACGGGCTCAACAATCACCGCAGCTATTTTATTGCCATCTTTCCTGAAAATGTTTTTGACAGCGGCCGGCCGGTTGTAGGGGGTTGTGATAACTTCGGATATTACCTTTTGGGTAACACCTGCGGAAGAGGGAATGGAGTTCGTCAGCAATCCGCTCCCGGCGGATGAAAGCAGGCAATCCGTGTGGCCATGATAACAACCGTCGAATTTCAGGATATGAGTTTTTCCGGTAAAAGCACGCGCCAAACGTAGAGCGGTCATCACCGCTTCAGTGCCGGAATTAACCATCCTGACCATATCCGCGCAAGGGACCATTTTGCAGAAAAGTTCTGCCATTTCTACTTCGAGGGGATTGCAGGTACCGAAACTCAAACCGTTCCGGGATGCGGAGCAGACAGCGTTTACAACATCGGGATGGGCATGGCCAAGCGCCAATGGCCCCCAGGAGCCGCAGAAGTCGATATATTCTTTGCCGTCCACGTCATAAATTTTCGAACCTTTGCCGGATTCGATATAGACGGGACTGCCTCCGACCGATTTAAATGAACGGACGGGACTGTTGACACCGCCGGGAATATGTTTGACAGCGCGTTTGAAAAGTTTTTTGGAATTTTTCATTTATTCAATCTTTCAGAAGTTGGTTATATTGATTGGCCCAGTATGAAATAATCAGATCTGCCCCAGCGCGGTTAATTGCCGCTATTGCTTCCCTTACCATAGGCTTCAGGTCTCCCCAACCGTTTTTCGCGGACGCGATAAGCATGGAGTATTCGCCGCTGACATTGTAGGCGGCAAGCGGCAAAAGAGTTTCTGCGCGTACAGCGCTTATAATATCCAGATAAAAAAGCGACGGTTTGACCATGAGCATATCCGCGCCTTCGGCTTCATCAAAAAAAGCTTCCCTGAGGGCGGCATGCGGATTCAGATAATCGGCCTGGTATCCTTTACGATTTCCAGAAGAGGGCGCAGAAGCCGCCGCTTCCCTGAACGGGCCGTAAAGAGACGAGGCGAACTTTGTGGAATAACTCAACAGCAAAGTATCTGTAAATCCTGAAGCATCCAATGCCCTGCGGATGGCAGACACCTGGCCGTCCATCATGGCGCTCGGGGCCACGCAATCCGCCCCTGCATCAGCATGGCTCAGTGCCATTTTGGCGAGCAATTCCAGGCTTGGATCATTTTCCACAACACCTTTTTCATTCATGATACCGCAATGACCATGAGAGGTATATTCGCATACGCATACGTCAGTAAAAATCATGAGTTCAGAAGAAAAAGTTTCTTTGAGTTTACGGACAGCTTTCTGGACAATACCGTCCGGACGACAGGCATAAGAAGCATCCGAGGTTTTGTGTTCCGGCCCCAGCACTCCGAAAAGCATCACAGCCTTTATTCCCATGTTTTTCACTTCTCCCGCAGCATCAACAAGCCTGTCAACTGAATAGCGGAATTGTCCGGGCATCGCATCAATGGGCTGTTTTATATTTTTTCCTTCGACTACAAATACCGGCCAGATAAATTTTTCCGGCCCGGGCATCGGGGCGGCCAGCATGGAGCGTATAGTTTCGGAGGAGCGGAGGCGGCGGAGGCGCACATCAGGAAATAAGCCGGTATTTTTATTCATTAAAGTTTTCCCTTATTTAATATTTCAAGAATATTACAGTTGATTTTCCAGGAAGCAAGCGTTGAGATCATAGATGAAACAGTAGCTTCATAACTCACCAGGGAGTTGAAATATCCACTTGCGCCTCCAAGTGATTTAAATGTTGGTTCGCCTATCGACACCGCGGTTTTTCCCCGCAATACTCCAACGGTAAAAGATTTTATAAAGGCATCAACCGCTGACGGACTGGTAAACAGTACTGCATCAAAATCAGGCATGGCACTGTAACTGAGAGGAGTGTTATTGTAAAAATGAAATTCCTCCAGTTCAGGAAACGCATCACGCATCCTGTTGCCGGTACGGGATAAAGCCTTATCTGAACATAATTTGATTATTTTCTCTCCGGCTTTCAATCGTTTTTTCAATGCTGAAACCAGTCCTTCCTGTCCAAATTTTTCTTCAACGCAAAGATCAGGATATATGTGGTTTTCCCTGAAGACCGTTGCCGTTCCGAGGCCGCAAATAGCAATTCTCGGGAGCTTGCGGATGTCCGTGCATGTTTTTTCCATGAGTTCCATCAGGAGTACGGCGCATGAAGGGGATGGCACAATCAGCCAGTCGAATTTCAGGATATATTCCAAATGCATCTGAATGCCGGACGGAAGACTTAATTTTATCATAGGTAAAAATATTGCTTCGGCCCCGAACATTTCAATGCTTCGCTCCGCTTCCATGTTCAACCTGCCGCTCCCGGTAAACAAAACTTTCATGCCACCCAACGCACCGTAATTGGAATAGAGAAAAAGACTGTCGGCATTTTTTCCGACGATGACAATGCCGGGACTGGAATTATTTTTTACGTTGGGATTTCCGGCAATTTCATCAAGAGTACCGCACACAATTGCAGGGGAGCGCGAACCGGCATTATATACAACCGCAACCGGGAGTGTCCCCGGATAAGCGTTTTTCCTGAGATTAACGGAAATTTCATTTATATCGTCCGCTCCCATAAAATAAACTTGCGGAAAACTTTTCAATTCGCCTTCCGAAAACCATTCGATCTTTCCGCTTCCCGATTTTCTTGGAGTCGCCACTGTAAATCCTCTTGAAAGTCCCCGGCGGGTCAGCAGAAGGCCTGTGGCGCTACTAGCGGCAGTCAAACTGCTCACGCCGGGAAGAACTTTGAATGGGAGTTGAAATTTGTCCATTATATCGATTTCTTCAGCAAGCCTGCCGAAGATGCCTGGGTCGCCGCCCTTCAACCTTACGACGGATTTTCCCTTACGTGCATAAAAGGCTATAAGCTCGCATATTTCCTCCTGCGAATGTGAATGCTCTCCCTTTCTTTTGCCCACAAATAAACGTTCAGCCGTCTGCGGCATATAATCAAGGAGTTCAACAGGGCACAATGCGTCATAAAGGCAGATATCACATGCTCTGAGCGCATTTATCACCCTGAGGGTCACGTTATCAGCGCAACCAGGTCCGGCCCCCGCTAAAAGCACTGGCTTGAGAAAAAGCTTTCTTATGAGATTGAATGTCCCGCCGCCTTTTTTAAACGTTACAGACAGGAAGCCCTGAGCTTCCGGCGTCGGGAGTTCTTCAAGGGGGATGAATTCTGAAATCCTATGTGAAAGATTAATTCTGTTAAGTCCCGCCGCCGCCATAATCAGCAAATCGTATTTCCCTTCGTCAAGCTGGGCTATACGCTGTTCAATATCTCCCCTTATCGAAAGGATGATGCCGCCGGGGAAGCGTTTTCGGCAGTATTCCTCCCTGCGTGTGCTGCTGATTCCTATTCTCGGCTTTTCCGGTATTTCCCTGCGGTTTCCGGGCAGGACGATCACGTCCCTCGGGTCTTCTCTCCATGGAAGGCGAAAGAAATCAAGTTCTCCTGTGAGCGGTTCCGGGATGTCTTTGGCACTATGGACGGCACAATCAATCTCTCCCGCTATTATGGCGTTGTCCAGGTCTCTTGTAAAGAAATCCGGCGGAGCTTCACGAAGGTCCGTGATTTTATCCCTGTCCCCGGGTGACGGCATCGGTATAATTTTAAAACTTAATGAAGGGAGGAGTTTTCCGAGCCTGTCCAACGCATTTTCCGTCTGCGCGACAGAAAGCCTACTCGCCCTTGTTCCAGTCAATAAAACCCTTGAAAAATTTTTCATAAACCTCTCTGTGTTCATCAATAATCTTTTCGGTCTCCGCAAATACCTGTGCCATATCGCAATTATTGCGGCGGTGCCAGTGTTTCAAATCTTCGATGTTGGTAAAATTTACATCCTTGCGGAGCTTTGCCAAATCTCCTGATACATTTCTGGGCATGCCCAGATCGATTACCTCCGCACCGGGCCTGAAAAATTTATCGCGCATCCCGGATATGGCCGGTTTATCAAAGGAAAGAGCTGTAATCAGAATATCTGTTTCCTGAAGTACCCTGTCCAAATCATCAAGACTGAAAATGCTGATTCCCGGTTCCAGGCATGCGGGGCATTTTGAATGATAAACCCAATTGATTCCGCATTTTTTTTCAACAAGCATTTCTTTTATGCGTTTGCCTAAAGCGCCAGTTCCTATGACGGAAATCTGGCTATTACGGAAATCAGGCATTTTCGCTTCCATGAATTTCAGCGCGATATCTTCAATCTCAATTCCTTTAAACAAATCTGAAGTTCTGTTTCTTATATGCTTTGTCACATGAAGCACATTGTTTTGCAATATATCGAAAACCGGGCCAGCCCAGTTTTTGTTCTGCGCGTAAATGCAGGCGTCTTTAAACTGTGCGGTTATGTGATTTTCACCGGGTGTCTGAGAATAAAGACCTGAAACACAAAAACATAAATGCTTAAAAGCTTCATAAGCGGTCTTAATATAATACTGTTCTTTTTTCAGGGAATCAAATTTCAGAATCATTTTCAGAATGTCAATAAGGGCCGGACTGTTTCCTGCAGCGGCGATGAGTTCTATTCTGTTGCAGGTATTCAAAAGGACAAAGCCCTGAACACCCCATATGTTCATAATCATTTCACCTGCATGGTCTATTCGCTGACCGGAAAGATGCAAAAGTTCACGCGTTTTCAGAGGCAGGAGCCTCTGGTCAGTTCCAATCACGATAAGCTCTGTATTTTCAATTGACTCAATATGTCTGGCTAAATTTTCTTTTATGAGTTTTGTTTTACGGCATGCCACGCCCTGACTCGAAACAGAAATAGTGATTTCCTTGTTGCGGATACTTGCCGGAGTGATGAATGAACCCTCTCTCCATCCTCTGTCAACTGAACAAGCCAGTATTTTTGCCTTTTCCGCAAGCATAATGATTTTATTATTGAGGGCATGGTCGTCTGTCGCGGCATACACAAGACAGATGTCGTCAATATCAGAATCACTGAAAGGACGTTCATTAAGAGAAATAACATTCTTTTCGGCAAGCTCCTTTATACGGGAAGAAGGCTCTGAGGCAACAACAACAACTTCAGCGTCGAAATCCAGGAGTTTCCGGATCTTCCTCAAAGCGATCTTGCCGCCGCCGACCACCAGGCATTTTTTTCCGTTCAGCAATAAATTAACTGGAAATGCAGTAATCATTTTAATTTAAACTTTATCTTTTACTCTACAGCAAAGGACTGCTGAGTTTTAATATCAGCAGGTTTCACTTTTTCAATTGATTTTCCAAATTTGATTTTATTCCAACCTCGCTCATGCAAGTAATACAGGAACATTTTCGTGAACAGTTCGAACATACCAATGGAAACCGCGATTGTGATTTTCCCCGTAATAATCCACGAAAGAAAAATAGTGTCCAGTGTCCCGATCAATCGCCAGGAAATTGCCTTCAATATACTCCGCCATTGTTTTTCATTCATGTTCTATCCTGTTTAAATTTATAAAACCTATCCATATTGCCTGTTCCAATGCCCGATATATAATCCGCAAATGTTTCAGTACGGTTATTCCGTTTCAAATAGGCAGTGGCAAGTTCTTTCACAAATGCCGGTAAATCTTTCGCCGGCACATAAAAGTTCTCTGCGGCAACTGCCAATCTGCTTTTTTCCCCTTCCTGGCATCCGCCTGTGAAAACTCTGAAACATGGTTCAGATACTTCTCCAATATTGCGTTTTAGTCCTTCAAAACCAAGTGCTGAGGCAGTATGTCCTCCGCATGAATTTGGGCAGCCTGATATTCTTATGGAATCAGTTATTTGCTGTTTATCCCATGTGGAAATATCAGGAAAATCCTCAAAAAGCATATCAAGGCCGTGAGAAAGCGCGGAAGCATATTTTGCGGAATCGAGGATACCGATTTTGCATACGGCGGCGCCGACGCATGAAACTATTTTACTATGGAATGCAGCCTCTAAAAAAACAGAGAGGTCTCCATTCCGCAGTTCCTCATAAATATACGGCAACGCCGTCCTGTGTGCCTTGGGTAGCAAAATATCCTGTGACCGCAGAAGCCTGATGATGCCGTTTGAATATTTTTCCGCCAGATGCGAAAGTGAAGTCAAATGACGTGTTTGAAGATTTCCACCGGGCACGATGATTTTCAACGCGTAAATATCTTTTATGCCAGTTTCACAGACAGAACGCTCAAGCCACTTGTCGTACTGAGCATCTTTTTCTGTTTTTTCTTCAAATACGGGGATATCGGATGTTTTTCCATCAATCCCAAAGCTTTTTTCTACATTATCCACATCTGTTTTTTCGAAATATTGGAGAAAGAGCCGCACGAACTCCTGCTCTCCAAGCCTGTTCAGCACAAAACGCAGTCTGGCCTCATTGCGTTTTTCCCTGTTGCCATGGTCATTGAAAAGCTCAACTCCGGCAGCGGCGCACCTGAATATTTCTCTTTCGGGAAGGGCTGAAAATATTTTTACGCCTTTCCTGCTTTCACGTCCCAGGCCGCCTCCGGCATATACATCAAAGGCCTTGTGGTTTTCATGTTTGACGGCATTGAAGGAAATATCCTGGAATAATGCCGCATTGTTTTTTTCGACGCCTGAGAAAAAGCCGATTTTCAGCTTGCGGGGCAGCGCGAAAGCATTGTCATAGGCGAGGAGGAATTTATTCAGCGCTAAAGCATGGGGGCGAACATCAAAAACAGCCTCAGGTGAAATGTCAGAGTATTCGTCAATCAGCAGATTCCTGAATGTGTCGCCGCCGCCGCCACGGAATATGAAACCATTTTTCACTGCGTGAAGCACTGTCTGATGAATATTTTTAAGCTGTACGTCATGAAGCTGGATATCCTGCCTTGTCGTCAAATGGATATTGTTGATATCATTATTGAGGCAGACCTCGGCCAGGCGTAATAGCGCGGAGGCCTGAATATCTCCTCCCGCCACTCTGACCCGCACCATAAACAGGCCGTTTTTCTGTTCATATATGCCCAGGGGGGCGCTGACTTTTTTCAGATCCGCGGCTGTTATGGCGTTCCGCAGCACAGCTTCTATTTTTTCTTTCAGCAATTGATAGCTTGTGTCCATCTTTTTCTCCATAAAAATTTTCAGTTAAATTAAGGGCTATATGCAGTATTCAGGAATTATATTTTCTCTATTAAGGGTTTTCTTGATTTCATTCACGGCAGTTTTCATGTCATAGTTTTCCGGCAGATTAAGTTCAGCTTCATAATCAGTAATACCGATATTGATTACGAGCAGTTCATTCGGGCTGTTGAGTTGTTTCAGATATTCGATATCATATCTGTCAAGGTCATCAATCGCGGAAATGAATATAAGCCCGGCGCCAGTCATGATTCTGGCAAGTTCCCCGAGCCTCCTGATATGTTCATCTCTGTTCCAGATGACTTTTTCCAGGTCAACATCAAGGCCTTTCATGAAGGTATTCAATCCCAGATAATAAGCGTTCAGGTTCATATTGAAAAGGGAATGTTCCAGTTCTTTTGCAAGCTCGTGCTTACCGCTTTCCTTGGTTCCCGTGAGCAATACAAATTTCCCGCGGTGATGAAATCTCGCGGCCCTCAATTGAGGGGTTACCAAGCCATGGTCCCAGAGGAATTCCCTCTCCGTGACATGCTGATTGAGCACTGATTTGCCTGCAGTGTCTTTTTCAAGGATAACGCCGCCGCCTGATATCTCGTAATTGTCAACTATCACGAAGCGTCCCATGGATTCAATTTCTTTTATGTTGTCAAACGCTACCGGCCTGGCTGTCTCGATTATGCATTCTCCGATATCATGGCGGTCCAACTGCTGTTTGCCCTTTACAGTGCTCAGATCCGACGCGTCAAAAACATTGATGATTTCAGCAAGCTCTGCGGACTCTCTCGTCGAGCCGAGCTTGAATTTATAGCGTTTTCCTTTTATCATCGGGGACTTGGAGAGCCAAAAAATATTAACGCGCAGCCTGTTCCCGGGCTCCGGGAGTTTTTCGCCTTTGCGGCACATGACTTCTCCGGCTTTGATATATATCTGGGAAATGAGAGTAAAGCCGATTGCATGACCGGCCCCTGTTTCATTCTCTTCAGGGTGATTAAAAATCTCAATGGATTTAATGGACGATTCCTTGCCGGAAGGCAGGAATATGACTTCATCTCCGACTTTTATGCGGCCTGTCTCTATGGTTCCCGCTATAATTCTCCGCTCGTCTCCATCCGCGGTAAATTTATAGACATCCTGAACAGGCATCCTGAAAACTTTGCTTACAGGCTGCTGGGGAATAGCAAAGCTGTCAAGCTGTTCCAATAATGTCGGTCCCTTGTACCATGCAACATTTTCAGATGCGGTCACTATATTGTCGCCATGCCGTCCGCTGACAGGAATATAGCTTATTGCCGCAACATCTATTTCCCCGAGGAACGTCGAAAAATCAGCGACTATTTTTTCATAGACATTGCGGTCGTAATTTACCAGATCAAATTTATTGATTAACACAACAACCTGCTGTACTCCGAGCATTGAAAGCATATAGCCATGACGTTTGGAATTTTCCTGAATTCCTTCATGGGCGTCAATTACCAACAGAGCGGCATCGGCCTTGGCGGCGCCGGTAACCATGTTTTTCAGAAACTCAATATGACCTGGAGCGTCAATTATGATATAATTGCGCTTCGGGGTTTTGAAAAAACATCTGGCCATGTCAATGGTTATCCCCTGGCTCTGTTCATTCTTGAGGGCATCAAGCAGGAACGCGTATTCAAATGGTTTTGAATTTTTACGGCAGGACTCCTGAATCTGCTCCAATTTTCCTTGCGGGAGTGAGCCGCTTTCAGCCAGGAGCCTCCCGATTATGGTGCTTTTGCCATGATCCACATGCCCTGCTATTACTACTTTTAAATTATCTTTCTGTTGATCCATAAAATTATCCTTAATTACATATAACCTTCGCGCCTTAAAGTTTCCAGTCCGCCGCCATCGTCCTTGTCCTGCGCACGGCCTGAACGTTCGGCGATATTTGCGAATTTTCCGGTTTTTAATTCATCTATGATATCCCTTACATTTTCAGCTTCCGAGTCAACCGGCGTTGTGCAGGGATAGCACCCCAGAGAACGATATCTTTTTCCTTTGCCGTTATCGAAATATAATGGTATTACTGGAATTGATTCTTTCTCTATATATTCCCATATATCAAGTTCCGTCCAGTCAAGGAGAGGATGGATTCTCAAGTGTGTTCCCGGCGCGAAATCCGTATTGAACTGATTCCATAATTCCGGCGGCTGGTCATCCACATTCCAGTCGCTCCGCTTGTCACGCGGGGAAAAATATCTTTCCTTGGAGCGACTTCCCTCCTCATCCGCCCTGACCCCGACGATTACCCCGGTATAAGGCTCAGTATTTGAATCCAGTTCAAATTTTTCAGAATCATGGTTCAAGCGATATCTGGGCCATTCGCCTGAAAGCGTATGTTTCAGAGCTTCACTCTTCAGATGACGGCAACAGGTAAGCCTGTCCGTTTTCCCATCAGGAAATGTTTGTTTTTCTTCCAGCGCTTTCGCGTTTCTGCCGACAAGTAAATTAAGCTTCCATTTCAGTGCCGTTTTATTTCTGAACTCTATCATTTCAGAAATTTTATATTCCGTGTCTATGTGCATCAGCGGAAATGGAACATGCCCGAAAAATGCCTTTCTCGCCAGCCACAAAAGAACTGTACTGTCTTTTCCTATCGACCAAAGCATTATCAGATTTTTAAATTCACGATAAGACTCTCTCAGTATGTAAACACTGAAAGCTTCCAGTTTTTCCAGATGGTTCATTTCTTTATACATTACAAGATTCTCCGTTAAGTCATTTAAGATTTTATGATGCGTTCCAAGCGTCCGTTCACAATATGAAGGCCGCATTCTTTCTGTTCCGGTGCTTCCCACCACCACCTGCCTGAGCGTGGATGCTCGCCGGGTTTCACCGCTCTTGTGCAACAGGCGCAACCGATGCTGATAAATCCTCTGTCATGGAGGGGATTGTACGGTACTTTGTTTTCAGTGATGTAATCTTTCACTTTTTCCTCCGTCCAATCTGTGAGGGGATTGATTTTTACAAGGTTGTTTCCCTCATCCCATTCAATTACTTCAAGCCCGCTCCTTGTAATGGATTGTTCGCGCCGCAAGCCGCATATCCATGCAGACAGCCCGCTTAAAGCGCGGCGTAACGGTTTGACTTTCCGCTGCGCGCAGCAATATTTTCTCTTTTCGGCACTTTCGTAAAAAAGGTTTACACCGAAGTTCCTCACCATATTTTCAATGTCGGATGGCTCAGGGAAGTAAACAGATATTTTTAAGGCATAATGTTTTTCAGTCTTTTCAATCAGTTCATAAGTCTCATTAAAAAAGCGCCCGGTATCAAGAGTGAATATGGGAATGTCCAGCTTGTTTTTTGCGATTATATCTGTTATTACCTGGTCTTCCAGTCCCAGAGACGACGCAAAAGCCAGTTTCCCTCTGAATTTATCGACTGCGAGGTTTAGCACCTTTTCAGAAGATAAATTCTTAAAAGACGGGAATAGCTCCTCCGCCTTTTTTCTTTTTTCTGCTTCCTGCATGATATACGCCTGAAATTCCTGACTGAATAACAATTTATCTTTATACACTACCAATCCACTCTAATTAATAGTAATTATATATGCTTTTACAAAAATGTCAATGATTACTTTAAAAAAATGAAGATTTTTTTACTTTCCTTCGTAGAGAACTGCAGGATATCCTAATCAAGAAAGTGCAAATGTATCTTTTGAAAGTAAAGAATGAAATAAACCCATTTCCCGAATACGTTTCAACTTGAAAAGAAGGTAATGTGCCCAACCGAGGGAGAAACGTCATTGAAAGATAGTACAATTTTCAAGTTCACCCTAATCACACTATGACACAAGTTTGCAGTGCGCGGATGTTCGAGCATTTGAGATATGTATGATATAGGAGAACAGTTTGCAGATTCTACATGCACTAGCATTCAAGAAAAACAAACATCCGTCTATTTTCATTAAAACTTGTAAAAATGACGGACAATTAAAAAAATGGCGGATACCTTGAGTTCAAATCAATCCGTTAAATTTCGAAATCCAATATTGGGATACTATGCGTTCTCTGCAGAATAAACGGTCACCCGCACAACCGACTGGAAGAACTCCTCCCCGGCAAATGGGTACCCGCAAAGTCTTATTACAAATAACAGCCCCCCCCTGAAAAAGAATTTAACAGAACCTCCAGCTTCTTTTAACATGCCTTAAAAATGCCGCTTACGATTTCAGGCAACTCATCAAGTCTTTTAATCATAAAATCGTGCTCTTTTCCTGTTGGTTCAGGGTAATTGGAAGCTACTAAAAATGACAGTAGAGAATTTCCTGATGATATGAAATCTTTATTTTCAGGATTTATCCAACATGCCGAGAGACCGTGTATTTTTGAACCCCAGATATCGGGAATATAACCATCGCCAACCATCAACGCTTCCTGAGGCTCTATATTGCAGTGCTTAAGCGCCAAATCGTAAATTTCTTTCTGCGGTTTTTGAATATTGACGTCCTGGGAAACAATGATTGAAGAAAAAAATCTTTTGAGATCGTAATGTTCCAATGTCGCATAAACAAAACCGGAATATCCATTTGAAACTATACAGAGCATGTATTTTTCAGCGAGGAGGCCCAAGGTCTTTTTCATATCCCCGATAAGGCAAGGACTGTTTTTGGCACCGTCATCATATGCTTTCATCATCTCATTTTCCGTTGAACTGTCTATCTTCATTCCGCAAGCTTCCGCAAAATTAAGCCCCCATCGCATACGGCCATAATATTCTCTCTCTTTTATTTCCCGTAACATCGGATCATCCGGAGGAGGGAAAGGGGTACTCCTCAACTTGGCATAAAGGCTTTCTTCATCACACGCAATGCTAAGTTTATCCTTTACAAATTTTACAAACCCCATCTGCGCGCCTCTGATAAAAGGTTTTTCATCAACAATCGTATTTCCGAAATCAAGAAAAACAGCTTTCAATTTTCTCATAATGTCAATCCTTTTTAAGTAATTGAAATTTCTTTTCTGTAAAAGCCCCCGAAAGCACGTCCTTAACTTTCAGGGTCCATATTCCATATTCATCATTTTCTGCCATTCTTACTGAAAAATCAGTTGTGCCGGAAGGCGCGGAAATATTGTATTTCATGAAAGATGACTCTTTTCCTGAAGGAGAAATAATCTCAAGATGGAAAACATGATCTCCGGGTTTACCCGTGCTCGCATTAATTTTGAATTTAGCATTCAGATCTGTTCCGGCCTTTATTCTTTCAGAAAGATTAATATCAAGGCTATCAACCTTATAAGGATAAGATCCGAAGACTACTGTTTCAGAAACAGGAATAGAACAGCTTATTTTATCTGTTTCTCCAATATATTTGCCTTTTCTTATGTCGTAAACATGTCTTTTTTTAGGAAAGAAAAAAGTCTGCTCTTCATTATCTGAAGCACGGCGGTAATCTCTGGTAACGGCAAAGGTATCCAAGTCTCCTTTAGTGAAATGAAAAACTTCACGTCCTTTAAGGTACGGTGTTTTATCTGACGCTAAAATCGGAAGGACTTCATTTGATTTCAAAACCTCGTACAGTTTTGTATAACTGTCCTGTCTGCTTTTATCAAAAATACCATCAAGAATAATGATATTCTTTTTTTTATCAAGGTCTTGCAGGAAAGGATTATTTTCTCTCGGTACTCCCATTTCATTGTATGTGCCGGGGATAATATCTGAGATGACGATACCGCCTTTATTCATGAAATCTCTGATGTTAGAAACAGTATTATCAGAAATAGCGAGGATGTGCGGAAGGAAAAGTATTTTATATGATTTAAGCTTGCCCTCTGCCAACTGTTCCGGTGCTACGAAATCATATTGGTAAAGCAACTCCTCTAAAATATTTTTTAATGAATAACGGCTGTAAAAGTAATCATGGTATGGGCTTCCCTTTTTTAATCCCAATTTTGTATTTTCAGTGCCAAGGCACCAAGCTGTCAGCATAGCGGGCTGTGAATAGAGGATGGCAATGTCCCTTTTTGCCCAGTCATAATCCAGGAATAGTTTCCCTATACCCTTGCGCAAATCGGAAATACCGTCTTTCAGTAATTTACCTTTTTCAGTCAAGCCAAGCTGAGGAATGTTTACAAGGTTCCATGAAACAGAATGCGGGATTTCTCCGGTAGCATCATAAAAACTTAAGCCGCCAAAACGGTGTAAGGCAAACCACCAAGGCTTAAATAATGCTGCATCCCTGCCAAAACTATATCCGATATATCCCCATACACGCATATCAGGACGGAAACTCCGGTAAAGCTCACTAAATCCCCTTATCGGGTCATCATGGACCGCATCTGTGTATTCATTAGAAAAACCAAAACCGGCTTTTGTCAGCAGTTTCCAGTAATCATTTCCGCACAATGCGCGTTGCCCGAATGAATTTTCCATAGACATCGGCATTCCTGGCGCAACCGAGTGATACGTGTCATTTACATGTTTAAAGGCATCTACCCAGACATCTACCATGAAATTACGCCACTCTATGAAGGACGCAAAGTTTTTCATTTTTCTGGCGTCATCTGTAAGGACTATGCCCAGGTCTTCAAAAGTTTTATAATCTGTGGAACAATATTTGTTGAAGCTCTCAATCGTTCCATATTTTTTCTTCATCTTTTCCCGATAGAGTTTTAATGCAGCCGGATGCGCATCTATTTCTGCGAGTTGCTCTCCTCCGTAGCCGGAGGAATCAGGCTCATCAACGACTTGTGTTACAACTGGGCCGTACTTCAAATCCTGCACTGCTTTGGCTTTTGTGTCAGAAATCATTTTATCTATAATTTTCATGTCGCAAAGACTCGGCTTTCTTATATTATTTACCGGTTGAGTACCCCAAAACTCATGCCGTTCCAGATTCCTGCTAGTACCAAGCCCGTCCTTAAGTGAAAGAATATGCCAGGAGTGATTTTTTACCGAGATACCGATATCCTTCAATGTTTGGTTTATTAGAGTCGCCGCATGCGGATTGGTACATCCTTCAGGCCAAACCGAGACATTGAAATCATTAATGATTCTCTCTCTGTCATTTTCTGGAACGTACACAGGAGTTCTGGATACATCTAAAATATTTGCTTCCTTACTCAAGCTTATAAGCAAATACCCGAGATTAGTAGGCAATGCTTTTAATGAAATTTTAATTTTGTTTATATTTGCGGCTTTGCAATTCTCCGTCTCCAGCAAACGTCCTGAAAAATCGGAGAGACTGTATGACAACACCATTGAATCATCAATGTTTTCCAGTTCTATCTCACTTTCAAGAATATCATTTTTCTCGTAAAATTCTTTTTTACTTTTGACGCTCTTTATGACTGGCCCTTTATTGTTTACCGCGAACAATGCGCAATCCAGTATTTCTCCTTCTCTATTTTTCAGCCAGCAAATCAAAACATGATTTCCCGTCATTTTCAATGCGGGTATTTTCAGATAGATGTTTTTCTGCATGGTTTTTTCTTTTCCTTCCGCGACTTTTTCCCCGGCTTTATTGTCTATCTGCCACTCTACAAAGGAAGCTTCCGGAAGTTCTGAAAGTTCAAGTAAATTATTATTAAAATCGCAAATGAATGTTTTATGTTTAGCCGCATAATAGAACAGCCGGGCAAAACAAGCGTTGAAATATTTCTGGTAAGGAAAAAAATTATCATCGATTTTATCTACAGGTATCCTGAACTGCATGTTCCATCCGGTGGAATATCCTTTTTTTGTGACGGGTGAAACAATACACCCTTTTTCAAGTTCAGTTTCAAGTATACCCGCAAATGGAAAATCACCTGGATAAATTTCTTCAGGTATCCCTTTTATCAAGGGATGTGTTTCAGGTAAAGGTTTAGATGCATATTTAGCGTTGGCAAATTTCAAACTGTTGCCATTTGGTGGTACCAGTGAAATAAACAAGAGTCCTGCACCATTCTTGACATTGGATATTATGAGTTTTTCCAGTTCCCTCCCCAGCATCTCGGTTGCTCTGCTTCCTGTAATATAGAGTTCGTATTTGCCGCCTTCGATTTTTTGTCTCACTTCTTCAGGATTGCTTTCGGTGTAATAAACATCCTGTTTTGCGCCGGCAGAAACTAGAATATCGGCATCAATATTCAAGCCTGACAATATTTCGTAAAATTCCAAAGATGTAAAAAACGAATAAGAAACAACGAGTGCTTTAATCTTGCCGAAGGCGCCTTTTTTTCCGTAAATATTTTTTGCGAAAGGCTTTTCTGTACCGGGGACAAGGCGTGTCAGGCCTCTTCTTATATATTGCCTTATCTGAAGGGGAGATATTTTACCTTCATAAAGACGGATGGAAGAAATCTCAATACCGCCAATAGGATTTTGTCCATGGTGAATATTGTAAAAAGATAATGCTTTCAAGTCTTCTTTTGCCTTGAAGAGAACATTATAGTTTTGGAATTCCTTAGTTAATTCACAATTCCATAGTATCGAGCTGCTCTTTCCTCCTTTTAAAATTTGTTGTATGCCCAGAATTCCTGTGTCTCCATTAGAACGGGCTTTGATTTGAACAGTGTAATCATGACCTGCTTTTAAAGCGATATTCTGGGTTAAAACGACATAAGCGTTTCCGGTCGCTATTATATGCCATTCACCTGACATTGCCATTGTTTCCTGGCGTTGGACAGTCATGTTTTTCCAATATTTTTCAGGTATCTTCCATCCATCCGGTAAATTATTTTCAGCCATTTTAAAATCAGGGTTTCTCAAAAGGTTTTTAGGCATTGACGGTGTCATAATAATTTTTTGTGAGGGAGCTTTTTCAGTGGACATGATAACTTTTGCCCATTCTTCGGGTACATGAAAGTTCACCTTTTCAAGGGGGGCAAAAGAACTGTATTTTGCTCTGTTCTTTGCTCTGTTCTGTTCTGCCCAGTCATTTCTCACTACATTAACAAGGATTTCTGTTTTCCCCTTTACCTTATCGAGTTCAAGGTCTTTCAACGGGATAGATAATTCCGCAGACCAGGAAGTTTTATCTTGCTTAATCGCGGATATGATGTTTATATCTTTTTTGCGGCTTGACTGGGCAAAATAGATCTCCCCTGATACCGACACTGCTATTTGATAATATGTATTGCCGTTTATCTGAGGTTTTATAAATATTTCAAAACTGTCAGATTGAAATATCTCATTGTTTCTCTTTATAAGCGATGGAAATGTCTCATCAGCCTTCAACGTAATATAAAGATTTTTATCATCAAAAAGAAAACGTGCTTCAGACTGATCTTTGACATCTTCGCATGTCTGCGGCTCTGTAAAACCTGTCATAACATCGGCCTGTTCCCAAGATTTTTTATTTATGTTTCCGTCTATTGCCGGAGCGTCAGAAGTAAAATATATTTTGGGAAATATCTTTTCTCCGGCATCTACAACTAAAAATCCGAAGCACAATGAAAGCATAATTCCGGTTTTAAATTTAGAATTCATCCTGTTGAGAAAATGCATATTTTTCCCTCTCGTTCATTGTTTATAGTTTCAATATTATTTTATGTAAATCGGATTTGTAAATGCTATGTTACCTTCATTATCTGTAAGTTCTGCACGAAGATAATTTTTTATTTTCAGGCCGGCAAGGCTTGTTTTTATACCTATTTCATGAGCATTGCAACTTATTTCTTTTATGCTTTTATTTTGCGATATAAAACGTACCTGCGTAATTGGGAAACAGGATGCCGCCGTTAATTCAACTCTGTTGTTTCTAGAGAGATTTGCTTCCATTCCGATAAACCCCTTGTTCATTTTCATAGACAGTTCATAAAAACCGGTATTAGTAAACCACGTATTTCCAGTGTGCAGGTAACTATATACTTTTGAAGGATCGGCATTTTCAGCATTTATCACGCTTACAGGATAACCAACACCAAGATTATTCGCAAATTGTCCATGGAAGGCAGGACCGTGTAAATCACCATTGCCGAAGCCGAGGCATTTTTTACCTTTGCATAGAACGCTGTCCCAAAGGGCTCTTGAGTTTTTCACAGAATCCTCTCTTGTATGAAGAACGAGCTCTGTAGCAAAAAATCTCTTTGCTCTTTCTAAAAGTTCAGGATAATTTTTCATAATGAAAGCAAAAAGGCTGAAACCATGTAAGATCTCAATACCATCCGGGTGAATTGTTTGAGGCAAGTATTCTGATGTCCTGGAACCGGGATGGGCAAGAATAATAAAGTCCCTGAATTTTTTTGCCCGTTCAAGAGTTTTCTTTGTTCCTTCACCGGGTTCCCACTTATAAAAATGATTGTCAAAACTTTTCTGTACTACCAGAAAATGGAGATTGTCCGGAGTGCCTCTGTCAACTGTGCCATGTATTTCACCGCCCGGAATTATATTGGGAAAGTCGTCATATTTCTGGACTTGCCCATAAAGTCCATATGCAACATAATCCATTCGTGCGTCAGTCAGGCCATTCTTAAAAATATAGTGTACATGATGATCTCCCCATAACTGGTGCGGCGAACTGATGAAAACCGGGGCTGAAACAGAATGAAAATCAGCATTTGATGTTCTTATGAAGCAATATTCCTTCCCCTTTATCTGAATATATTTTGTTTTGGAAGAAGGCGAGAGTTCTTCCTGCGAAAACTTATTTCCGTTTTTATAAAATTCTGTTTTCATTTTGCCATTAAGACACGACAACTCAAATGAAATTTTATCACAAATAATATTTTCCTGATAAACTTTCGTGGGCTTAATTACACATTTTACACTATTATTGCAAGAATTGGAAATGGAATATTTTCCAGTCTTAAAACATCTGAAAATATCATGTTCTGATAATTTATAATTGAGAGGGAAAAGTCGATTGAAGCTCTCTTTATCGTTCTGAACTTTTTCCATTTGGTTAATTCCGATAAAACCTGCTTTTGTTCTATGATTAAGATGATAAAGAGCTGTTGAAAAATCTTCTTTACCGTTAACCATTACTGTACATAAATCCATGTTTGAAAGTCCGCAAGCCGGAGATTGCCAGTCGTTCAGCGGCGGGATAAGGCAAATCAGTCCGCCGCTAGTCCTTATAAAACTGAATAATTCCAGATAGTCCAATTCCGGCGGTAGTCCGGTAAAGCATGGAATTACAAGGAATCGGAATTTCTCAGGCAGCGAAAAAACAGGGCCGGGATTGATTTCCTTCTCCGAAAGAATTGCTCCCGGCAAAGTATAATGTTCGCGGCTCCATAAAGAATTCACCATTTTTTTCCATTCATTCCAGTCCCGTCCAGTTCTTATCTCCGTTCCTATTATAGAAAAAGAACACTTTTGCCGTTTTCTTGAAGCAATAAAAATTTTCAGCAATAGTGAATCCGGTTTTTTAAAAAGATCAATTGTACCGTTAAAGCCGTCTTTATTTTCTATCATGGACAAGGTCATTCCTTTAGTTTTTTATGTGCTTTCCATCAGTCTGCGTTGCTTTAATGCTCGATGCCGTTTAGATCAAAAAACTTAAACCCGTTTTCCGCAAGGTAACTATCAGTAAGTCTCCCTGAGTGTCCGTCAGGAAACCATACGTTTGCCGCATTTGAATGCCTCGTATGCATTCTCCTGGTAGTGGAACTTCCTGTTACCGTAGTCTGAAAGGAATAATATTGTTTTTTATTCTCAATAGCGTAGTCTTTTGTATCTGCGATTATAACTGCTTTAGAGGGGTGCCAGTTCGTACTGGGGTAAGCATACGGAGTATAGGTTGATGGGGATGTATAAAACATGCAGGTTATATTTCCTCTGTAAAGCTGGTAAAATGTTTGTTCCCCGCCCTGTCTTCTGAAACCGTATGTATTGTTAAGATGATTGTACTTCCCATAGGGAGGGGCTGAGGGGCATACAATTATACTTGACTTGCCAAGAAGCCCATTCGAATCATTTCCAGGTAAATAATCGAGTGAGATAAGCCAGCTTCCCCATTGACGGCTGCTCCATGGACGGTATGAACATGGCGACCACCCTCCATTATCATCTGCATATTGCAAAACGCTCAGTCCTGACTGTTTGAGATTGCTCAGGCAAAGAATCTCATTTGCTTTTCCTTTTGCCGTACGGAGTGACGGCATCAGAATGCTGATAAGTATAATGATTATGGAAATCACAATCAGAAGTTCGAGCAAAGTAAAATATCTTCGTTTTCCCATTTATTTCATCCTTTCGCCTTTAGCTTTTTGCAGGACTCTCTCGCTATAAACTTGGTCATGACTTTTACCTTGGAATACGTGTCGCGTTTTTCAATAACCTGAAAAAGCCTCTCAACAGCTTTTTTTCCGATACCCTTCAGATCAACATATACCGTACTTAACGCCGGCTTCATATATCTTGAAATCTCAATATCGTCAAAGCCGGTCACACTCAAATCATCCGGTATCTTCAACCCCATAGCAAAGGCTTTATCATATATTCCGACAGCTATCTGATCACTTCCTGCTATCAGTGCGGTGAAAGAAGTTTTTCTTTTGTATAATTCTTCAATGGCACGTTTACCTGCTTCCGGAGAATAAGTAGAAATAATGATCTTACTTTCATGACTCAGCCCGAATTCCTGCATTGCCATTTTATAGCCTCTGAGTTTTTCCACGCTGTCGGGATGCTCCAGATCCCCGCAGGCAAACGCTATATTTTTATGGCCGAGTTTATAAAGATACCCTACGGTTTCAAAGATACCCTTGAAATTATCAGGCATTACGGAGTCGCATTCAATTTCAGGAAAATCAAAATCGGCAAGAACAAAAGGTATTTCTCTCTTCATTGCATATTTTATATATTCAAGAGACGGTCTGCATGTAAATATTATACCATCGGTGTTTGACTTATCCACTCCAGCGGGAAATTCACTCCTGCCTCTTTCCGTATGCATATATATCATACGGTAATCATTGGCCTGCGCCGCCATCGTTGCTCCTGTAAGTATTTCAGAATAATACGGATTTCTGGAAATATCAGCCAAGTCAATTCCGCAACTTATAAAACATATGGATTGAGTTGACGTATTTTCAAACTGGCGTTTCCCTAATTTGCTCGCCAGCTCATTGGGATGGTAATCAAGCTCTTCGATTACATCCATAACATGCTGCCGCAGTTTTTGAGAAACATAGGGTTTCTTATTTAAAACAAATGAAACCGTAGACTTGGAGACTCCGGCTTTCTCCGCCACATCTTTTAATGTCACGCCCATATTATTATTTCCTTATTTCAAGTATCCCGATGCCGTATCCCTTCAACTCAATATATGTTTTTTCTTTCAATATAGCATCAAGATAACTGGAAACTATTTTTTTGCCTGTAATGTTTTTCAACGGAATTTTAATTTTTCCCCGGTTATGATTCAAAATACTGATCCATTCATTCCTCTCATTGCCACGGCAGGAAACTTCCAGTCCCTCGGACAGTCTCCGTAGGACTGACAGATGGAATTGTTCAATTATGAAATCCACAAAAAAGTCAGGAGTTTCATTCAGATAAGTCCCATAATATATCACGTCACCTTTGCCTAACTTATTATGGCATATGGCAGGTTTATTTTTCAGTACGAGATTCTCCGTTTTATACTTAGCGACTACCTGAGCTGTCTCAGGTTCGAGCGCTTCAGCAAAACATTCCGCCGGAATTTCTTCTCCGGAAAGGATAAGCGAAACCTTTTCTTTACTTACTTTGGTCCAGTCGGAGACATGCAGTCCTGCAAGTTTTGAATATGGGCCGGGAGGAGTTTCACAGCGCATATGCCCATTCAGATTTCTGATCCCGGCACTCGCCGCAAGAAGCAGTTTTCCTCCTTTCATAACAAAATTTTCAAGTCGCTTGACGTGAGTTTCATGACATATTCTCGGATGCAGATCTATAAGCACCGAATAATCGTTAAAATCTGTATTGTTGGAAATAATATCAACAGGCAGTCCCATTGAAACAAATCTGCAATAAATTTTCTTTATATCTTCATAGGAAATAGTTACGTCGGAAAAAACAGCGTCTCCCGACATATTGACATAATCCCATATAAGCGCGATTTTTTTGTCAACGTTCGCCGTCCAGTACTCAGTTGGAATTCCTTTTATGTCCTCTGAAATACTTTTTATCTCTGAAAGCCTGCGATTTCGCTTGTTGTCGTGATCAAGTATTCCATGCCATCTCTGTTCTGCGCCGTACGGATGGGTACGCCATTGAAAATAAAGTATAAGATTTGCCCCGTGAGCAAATGACTGCCATGTCCACAGCCTTATCTGACCTGGTTCGGGAGTAGATTGCAGATACTCAGGTTTTCCGCCGGGACCGGCTTGTTGTTCCATTATCCAGAATTTACCGCAATGCCCCCGTATTCTACTCATATTAAAAGTTGCTTCTCGCCAGTTTTTATAGAAAAGAGGATATTGGTCATGGCTGAATACGTCAAAATTATTTTGGAATTCATCAAGGTCTACATTGGCAAATGCTCCATTGTGAGTAATCAGCCATTTTTTATTGAGTGATTTCAGTATTTTTACCTGATGTTTTACAAATTCACTTACTTGCCAGCTGATAAAATATTTTTCATCCAGTAACTGACTGGGATTTCCGGTTTCGGCGCTTTTTCCAGGCAATTCAACTTCATGCCATGCGTTGTACTGCTGTGACCAGAAATTTGTTCCCCATGCCTTATTAAGAGCGGATATGTTCTCGTATTTTATCTTCAGAAATTTTCTGAAATGAAGCGTATCTTCGGGCGAATAACTGTTATACGAACCACAGTTTATCTCATTATCCACCTGCCAGCCTATAATGCATGGGCGATCCTTGAAATGCTCTGCCATCTTTCTTACTATGCGTTTACACAATTTTATGAAAATTCTGCTTGAATAAGATAAATCCTTTCGGCTGCCATACGCCAAAGGCTGCCTTTGAATGTTCCATTTCATTACTTCCGGATATTTTTTTACAAGCCATGCAGGGACTGCTGCTGTTGGCGTACACATAATAACGGTCATGCGCAATTTTTCGCAGATGTCCAGCACTTCATCAAAGAAGCTGAAATCAAACACGCCTTCAGACGGCTCAATGATACCCCATGCGAATTCAGCAATTCTCACACAGGAAATACCATTTTCTTTCATGAGCTTTAAATCTTTCAAACACATATTTCTATCCCATATCTCGGGATAATAACAAGTTCCAATCAACCCATTCAGTTCAGATTGAATATTTTCAGGCATTTGCTTTATTTCCTTTTGCTATATAATCGGTTTTAAAACCGGTTTCACATATTATAATATAATTTTTTTCTAATGTCAATAGCTTCCTGAGTAAAAAAACAAGGATTTTCTCCCTTGAAAATTGAAAAAGTAAACGCACCCCCCTCCAAGTCTCTAAGAGCATTTAGTCTGACA
>MHBF01000086.1:0-4011 GCA_001803225.1 Lentisphaerae bacterium GWF2_44_16
CTTTGTTTTGAATGTTTTCACTCAAAACTACAGACAAGCAAATGCGGGCTGTTGTTCCCTATATATCAAAGTTTTACACCTTATCTTAGTGACATTATCATCTGCGCCAGAAGATTCTGAATTGGAAGTTGTCCGTTATGTCATAAGTCAACTTGGAAAAACTCATTTCATTTTTTCAGCACCATTATCAGGACATCCGAAACTGTGTTATGAAGATGTTGTTTCTGGAGGACAGGTTGAAGGGTGGGTCAAATTATATGAAGACCCTGATGCTTTTCTTGAGGGGCGCATGAAATCATTGAAACATCCTGACCTTCGCCATGGAATTGAAATTGCGAAAAGAGAAGGTATTGACGCTATTGCGGGAGGATGTGATTATGGGACGAACGCTGGCCCTTTCATGTCGCCTGAAATGTTCAGGAAGTACGTTTTGCCGGCGTTGGCGGAACATGTCAACATCGTCCACTGTTATGGCCTGAAATATCTGCATCATTCCTGTGGTAATAATCAAGTATTGATGGATATGATAGTAGAAGCTGGAGTAGATGTTTATCAGTCGATCCAGGCTGAAATGGATATTATTAAAATGAAAAAACGTTATGGCGGAAACATTACATTCTGGGGAGGGACTCTTGCCGGAGATCTTGTAACATCCTCGCCGGAAAAAATCCAGGCCGAATCGCAAAAATATCTTGAGGCATGCAAACCCGGAGGAGGCTATATTTTTGGAACAAGTCACAGTATTATGCCGGGAGCCAGATATGAAAATTATTTTGCAATGCTTGATGCTCACAAAAAGTATGGCAACTATTAACGCATCACAAAAATAATTATAAATGCGGGAAACTTGAAGGGAATAGAGAACCAATGAATACCCAAAAAAATATAAAGGCTGATGAATGTCTAAATATGCTCAGGACAAATTCTGTCTTTTGGTCAAAACTGGGTTTTTGTTACGACCCTCCGCGCATGAATGAAAATGGGAAACCGATAGTTTTTTTCGAGGACTTTGAAAGGTTTTCCAAGTACCACAAAGACTTTGTCGGTGCAGGAGTAAAAATCCATACATCGATACTTTTCAGCGGCTGGGTCGGCGCAAACAAGTATGATTATGAGCTGACGGACAATGTCCTGGATGCCCTGTTTAAAGACAATCCTGATATTTATTACATTCCCAGGATCAAATTGAATGTCCCAATCGAATGGTCAAAAGAAAACCCTGAAGAACTATGCGTATATTATGAAGGGCCAAGGGAGGTTGGTGAAATAAAAAAGCTGGTTGGGACTTTAAAACATGACCTGCTTGGTTATGATTCTGAAAAAGGTTATTATACCGCCGGTGGCTGGCAGGATGACCGTCCGAATGTAGGTGGGCTTATTTCAAATCAGAGTTTTTCCTCAAAGAAATGGTTGAAAGACGCAGGCGAAGTTTTGATTAAAATTATAGAGCACCTGGAAAACGGTCCTTATTCCGACAGAATTCTGGCATACCACATAGGTTACGGCGCTTGTGCTGAAACTTGCCTGTGGGGCAGAGTCGGAGGTAAATTTGGAGACTACGGGATTGCTCACCGCAAGGCGTTCTCCGAGTGGATTATGAAAAAGTATAATACTATTGAAAATGTCCGCAGAGCATGGGCCGCGCCGGAATTGACCGAAGACAAAATAGAAGTTCCGCCCCCTGAACTGAGGGAAAGGAAAATTCTTCCCCCTGAAAATAAAACGCCATCTCTTCAAATTCCTTCCTCCTGCCCAAAACTGTCCTTAAAAGAATTTTTTAGAGCTTCACCTGAAATGCAAATTTGCGTGGACTATGACAAATTCATGAGCGATGTGAATGCGGATGCCATTGAATTTTTCGGAAAGATAATAAAAGAACATACAGGGGGAAAAGCTGTCGGTTCTTTCTATGGTTATTTTCTTGAAGTATCCAGATCAGCCTATACCGGACACCTTGCTTTTGAGCGTCTTTTAAATTCGCCATATCTTGATTTCATCGCCGCTCCGAAATCTTATTATCGCAACGGGCCCGGAGACCCTGGAGGCGTATTGGCCCCCGCTCAATCCGTCAACCTGAAAAAATTATGGTTGGATGAGCTGGATAACCGGACTCACTTATGCAAAACCCCTGAGAGACAATGCCGGAATTTTGCAGAAACCCGAACTGTCATGTGGCGGGAATTTTCCAAAAACCTTGCCTATGGTTCAGGCTTCTGGTGGATGGACCTGGGCGGAGGATGGTTTGATGCCCCGGAAATCATTTTAGAGGTTCAAAAAATAGAAAAATTTTACCATTCAATCGGACAGAAAAAACATAAGAGCATAAGTGAAATTCTGCTGGTCGTTGATGAAGAAGCATTATTCCATGTTACGGAAAACCGCCAATTCCATAATTTACTGATGAAAGAACTTCTCCGGGAATTCCAGCTTTGTGGAACCCCCATAGATATTTTCAGGTTGAAAGACTTAAAGACAATGGACACGGCTCAGTACAAATTGATTTGTTTTTTTAACACATTCATCCTTAAGTCCGCTGATTGGGCAGACATTCATGGCCATATGTCCCCAAATACCAATATACTTTGGTTTTATACTCCCGGAATATATGATAATACTTTTTCTCTTGATAATGTTGAAAGCCTTACTGGCTTCAGGATAGTTGAACGCGCAGAAAATCCCAATGTGAAAATTATTCCATGCCTCCATGAAATTTTGCAAAATGCGTCACCAATAGTCAATGAAAATATAAGCTTTCCATTGATAGAAATCTGCAATGGCCCCAAGATATGCACCTTGGCTGAGTACTCGGACGGAGGAATAGCGCTGGGAAAAACCTCATATCAGAACAGGATTCATATATTGAGCGCATTTCCGCTGTTGAGAACGAAACACCTGAGGATTATAGCGGAACAAGCCGGAGTTTTTATGTATGCTGACATTGATAATACCGTTTACGCAGACAACAGATTTACCGCAGTTTTTCCTAAATCAGGCTCTTATATTATTTCAGAGAAATAGGAAATTGCTGAAGAAATTGAATCGGGTCAAAAATTTTGAACCAATTTCATCTGTGAACTTGATCAAAAAATTTGTTGCAATAACTCTAAAAAGGGAGTAATAATGTAATGAATTCTTTGAATGTTTTCTTGCTTGATAAACTGAATCTAGGAGGCATTGAAACGGAAATTTTCTGGAGTTTAAGTCAGGGTGGATCAAAGCATCGGATATGCAATTTTCTGAAAAATCCAACCTGCTGAAGAATGAACTACCTCGGGACAGAGCCCACGAGGTATCAAAGAGGAAGAGTACCATTTACGCGACCCAGAGGGTCGGGAAATTGAACCACCTCTGATTAAAACACTACTAACGATAAACGCCATATGCTCCGACATTCGCTATCATACATAATTATATCCTCCTTCTATAAAAAGGCAATAAAAAGCCTGGTTTGCATGAAACATTAACCTAAAGAATTGTAAAATTTATATTAGATGATAACTTAATTAAAGTAAAAAGTGGGAGATATTTTTGCCCTGCATGGCAAGGGTTAAGATAAGTTCCCTTCGTTTTTTGATGCCGTCCGAAGTTTCAAGGGCAATATCGAAATGCTTCTGCAAGAGTTTCAGTGCTTCAATATGAGTGCTCATTTATTCTTCTCCAGCACTTCCCGATGCCCGCCCTTGTCGGATCCGACCCGTCGGATGAGCCCGTGTTTCTGGAGATTCTGAATATTGCGTTCAACAGAACGTGATGCCACGCCTAGAATATCTGAAAGTTCTGCAATGGTGATATGTCTATTTTCAGTAATCGCCTTCAGTATTTTCTCCGATGTTTTCCCCGAACTTTTCCCCGAACTTTTCTTGGGTAGTTTCTTGGGTAGTTTCTTGGGTAGTTTCTTGGGTAGTTTCTTGGGTAGTTTCTGGGTAGTCATCTCCCTAGTTTTCTGGGTAGTCATCTCCCTAGTTTTCTGGGTAGTCATCTCCCTAGTTTTCTGGGTAGTCATCTCCCTAG
>MHBF01000086.1:4062-7082 GCA_001803225.1 Lentisphaerae bacterium GWF2_44_16
TAGTCATCTCCCTAGTTTTCTGGGTAGTCATCTCCCTAGTTTTCTGGGTAGTCATCTCCCTAGTTTTCTGGGTAGTCATCTCCCTAGTTTTTCCAAACTCTCCTAGGTAGTTTTCACCGAACTTTTCTCCGACGCATTTTCGTTTTCGCTCCGGGTACGTCCCCGCTGATTAACTTGATTTTTCAGTATATGAAAACCGCATTCAGGTGAAAATCAATCTAAGAGGGAATGCTTCGCCCCATGATCTGAATTGATACACTTCCACGTTGTATCTGCTATAACCGCCTGCCGTCGCCAGACGCCTTCGCTTCGCTCAGTCAGTACGGCAGGCTCAAAATGTGCGTTAAAATGCAAGATAAAATGCGTCAAAAGGGGGTTATTCTCGCTCCCAAAGGGAAGACAGGAAACCGGCGGAAAAACTTTAAGCGACACGTCGGGAAATAAGGCTTATCGGAGATGCCTGCTTTTACTACTTCAAAAAAGTTCCGGTTATTCGTTTTTCCTGATATTTTTTGCCGTCACAGGCAGTTGTTGCAAATTTTGCAACAGTTGCTTCCATCCGAAGTTCTCCTTCATCAAAGACTATTATAACTGTCATTACAATAATAATATGCACTTAAAGACTATTATAACTGTCATTAAAAGAAAACAATAACGCACATCGCCGTAAAATTATTCGTTCAATAATGTGCGTCTCGCTTCCAAGCCTTTCACTGCTTCCTTGTAACAATATGAGTCTCCCTCTGAAAACTCCCCGATTTTGAATCGCCGGAAAGCCTCAAGTGCGAGCGGTTTCAGCCTTTTAGGCCAACCGCCTTCCGGGTTTGTCGCATCGTCCGGGTGCAAACTGGGGTTCAAAAAATACACGGCCTTCCAAGCCTTCAGAAAAACGCTCTTATCGAGCTTTTTAATGTCTTTACAGTTCAATACTTCCTTCAAAATCAATTCTCTTTTTCTCATACTTATTTATTCCTTCCGAAGATCTGCCGTTGTTCGTTCCAGTCAGCAGGAATGGAACATCGGAATGTTTTCAGGGACAATCCGTCCAACTCTTCCCCGCGAATAATCGCTTCCTGAATATCCGGAGCGAGATTCCCCAGCCGCAAAATTTGGCACACGTAGGAAAAATCAAGATTGAGCTTACCGGCAAGCTGGTTCACGCGTTTGATTTTTCCTGACTCAAGGGCGTCCATCCATGAGTGGGCCCTTGCGAGCGCCTGGACAAGCGCAGACTGCACCGGAGACGCGGGCCTGGTATTTTTGCCATCAAGCGTTTCCGGGGCAATTATTATCTTGCGTCCGTGTTTACGCTTTATGGTAAGCGGAACTTTAAGGCATAGATTTCCATTGCTTAAAACACAAATTGCTGTTTGAGAATTCATGGACGTTTTTTCCTTTCCGTATCAATAATGTTCAATTCCCTTACAAGCGATGTGATACCGTTGGTTTTTATCTCCAGTTCCATGCTGTCATTCCTGAGAATAATCTTTTCAATGAAAAGCTGTGTCAGACGGTATTTCTCCGCCGGAAACAATTCCTCCCATAGCGCTTCAATACTATTGAATGCTTCGGTTATTTCCGCTTGAGAGACTGGGGCAGCTGAAAGAATTTTGAGATAATTTTTGACATCCTTCAGCTCGTCGCCGACTTTTATAGCTTCAGATTTGAGGGACTCAAGTTCAGCATGGGAAATGCCCCCGCCAGGACGGAATATTTTCCGTCGCAACGCGTCTGCTTTGATTGCCAGTTCATCACGCTTTTCAGTCAGGCTCGTTTTTTCCTCGTCCTCATTTTTTCTGACCGCATCATAAGTTTTAGCGAGAATAGACGGCGTCCTGAAAATCGCGCCAAGCTGCTGTAAAACTGCTTTCTCAAAATCATTGCCAGGAACCTGCCGCAACGGACATGAATGTTCGGCGCTTTTCATGTCTTTCAGGCACTGAAGATAAATATAACGGCGATTCCCTTTTTTCGTATAGCTTACTGTCATCGCTCCGCCGCAATGCCCGCAACGCACTAAACCTTTCAAGGGATATGCGGTGGCATATTTGCTTTTTCTGCGGGCCGTCGTGTTTGCCTCAAGCATCGCACGGGCCATTTCATAAGTACGCTTATCTATAATCGCCTCATGTTCGCCCGGAAATCTCTTATCCTTATGAATAACCTGTCCAATATAGAGAGGATTGTTCAGCATTCGCCAGATACAAGTCATGGTAAAATCTCTCCCTTTGTGAATGTTCCCTTTGCGGGTAGTCCATGTCTTATTTTTATATCCCTGCTTTTTCAATTCACGGGCAACTTCACGGGCGGAACCAAGTTCGCAGTAACGCTTGAAAATATGCCTTACAAGTTCCGCTTCCTTTTGATTGATGCCCAGTTTTTTCGTTTCCGGGTCGGCGTCATAACCCAATACCGGAGTCCCGCCGCAGTGTTTCCCTCTGCGTTTAGCCCCGGCAATTTTATCTCTGATTCTTTCCGCGATAATCTCGCGTTCATACTGCGCGAAAGTCATAAGGATATTAATCATCATCCGACCCGCGGAAGTTGACGTGTTTATCTGCTGAGTAATGGAAACTATACTCGTATTGTGGGATTCAAAAAATTCCACGAGTTTCATGAAGTCCAGAAGCGAACGAGAGAGCCTGTCGAGCTTGTAGATCACGATTATGTCTATCCTTCCCGCCTCGACATCGGCCAAGAGCCGTTTCAGAGCGGGTCGGTCGGTGTTGCCTCCTGAGAAACCGCCGTCATCATATTTTTCAGGGAGAAGTTGCCAGCCGTTCATCCTTTGGCTCGCAATGAAATTTTCCGCGGATTCTCTTTGCGCGTCAAGCGAATTAAATTCACACTGCAAATTTTCTTCCGTACTTTTCCGAGTATAGCACGCACAACGGAATATCTTTTTTTCTTCTTCTGTTGTCGAGACCATTTTCATTCCTTTTATTTAATGAACTACCTCGGGGCAGAGCCCGCGAGGTATCAAAGATGCAAAGCACCCAATAATGTTATAAATCAAATTT
>MHBF01000087.1:0-694 GCA_001803225.1 Lentisphaerae bacterium GWF2_44_16
AAAGGAATGGCTTGCAAAAAACCGCCCCGGCCCTGATACGAATGTTTATCTTGCTTATTTCGGGACGGTGGACCTGGACAGTTTGAAGCTCGGTGTCAAGAAGCTGCCGTCATTTTTCGAACAGGAGCAGTCTGAGATTTTCGACTATGATTTTGAGAACGGCATATTCTGCATAAGCGCAAGCATGCTTCAGATGACGCCTCCTTATCCGGGGCTTGCCAAATGGAGCGAACAGCATGACGCCGCGTTGAAAGAGATTTCTTCTGAAATAAAAGTGCTGCTGAAGGCAAGAGGAAATCCTGAAGCTTTAAAGAAAATTATCAGCGAAAAGGGAAGCCGCTACTGGGCTGAAAAGGGACGGCTTTATGAGATTTTCCGTTTTGCCAAACTTTGCAGCGTATTAAGGAATATAGGGCCCGACGACAATATCGGATATTCCATACTTATATACCGCGCGTCCAGTTTCAGGCACCTGATAAAGCCGGATGATTTCAGATAATGTATTTGCCGATGATGGGTTTCAAGTCTCTCTTGAGTTTTGACGGGATGAAATCCTTGTTGGTGATGAGTGCGCATTTCAGCGCGTCTGGGCACTGGCATTTTCTCTGAAGCTTATTTGACATTGAGGCTATTTTCATTATTATTTTTTTTGCCAGTCCGGAATTGGCGATGAGATTTCCGACGATCATTTCCA
>MHBF01000087.1:742-1738 GCA_001803225.1 Lentisphaerae bacterium GWF2_44_16
TCGCGATTGTGCAATAACATATTTCAGCTTCCCGCGCCAGTTTTGCCTCGCCCAGGTTTGTCATGCCTATCACATCGAAACCGAGCGACCTGTAGGAGTTCGATTCTGCTTTCGTCGAGAAGGCCGGGCCTTCCATATTGACATAAGTCCCGCCCATGTGAATTTTTGATTTTTTTGCTTCAGGGCTTTCCTTTATTGAAGCTTTCGCGGCTTCATAAGCTGTTTTAGCGGACTCCGGGCATACGGGCTGGCCGAATGCGATATGTCCGACTATGCCGTTTCCGAAAAAGGTATGTTCAAGCGATTTCTTTGTTCTGTCAAAATACTGGTCTACGATGACTACGTCGCGGGGAACGAGTTTTTCCTTGAGGCTGCCGACCGCCGAAATGCTGAATATATGTGTGACTTCGAGTTTTTTCATTGCGAAAATATTGGCTTTATGGTTCAATTCTGCAGGCAGTATTGTATGGCCCTTGCCGTGGCGCGGCAGGAAAACGGCATCAACGCCGGAGAGTTTCCCTGTGATGAACTCGTCTGAGGGGTCTCCGAAAGGGGTTTTGACTTTGGCTTTCCTGATTTTTTCAATTCCGTCAATCTGGTATAAACCGCTTCCGCCTATAAATCCGAGTTTCATTTTCTTACCTCTCAGTTTTTTTTTTCTGTAAGCGGATAAGATACCGCATAGCTCCCGAAGGTCAATCAATAAATTTATTGTATAGGAAATTGTTATCTGTTTTTCTTTTTTCCGCCGCAATGAAATGAGCGGGCGCGAAGCGTCATAAAAAATGGCACTTCGCGCCCGGGAAAAACAAAGTTTTTTCACGAAGTGCAGGTATTCTGCCTGCTGATTTATTCTTCCGCTTGTTTTTTCCTGAATCAAAAGATGGAGCTTTCGCCGCTCATCATTTTTACGGCGCGTTTCCATGAGTCGGCTTCGGGGCCTTTTTCCTCGCCGCTGAAACGGTAGTCTTTTTTACGGCAGAATTCTTCGAGCTC
>MHBF01000087.1:1817-22487 GCA_001803225.1 Lentisphaerae bacterium GWF2_44_16
AAAACTTCATTGAAGTGAGGGACGCAGAAGCCGGGGGATTGCTCATAGACAGAGCGCATCTGCTTTTCACCGAGGGAAGAAATAAAAACCGATATATGGCGTCTTCTGGCGCCAAGCTGCATTTCACATGCCGGACAGGCGCTTCCGCTTTTCCAGCCGTCAGGCTTTTTTCCGAAAAAAGATGACGGCATTTTTGAAAATGTCCCGTCTATCTCTTTCAGAAAAAGCTTTACCTGATCGAGATACAATATGGATATGCCGAGTCCCTGTTTGAAGTCAAGAAGCATATCTCCGTGGCGCCCGCAGAAACCTTTGGCTTTTACGAGCTCATGTCTGAATGAAGGATTGCTCACGCTGTCGTCAAGCATGGTATCGAAATAATGCCTGAGCTCCTTGCGTTCAAGGCCGCAGAGGGGACAGCCTTTTTCTGTTTCCATCGCCTCCAGAACGATAAAATAAGGCATGTGTTTTTCGTAAGGCATACGATTCTATAACGTTTTCGTCTTGTATGAAACTATGTTTATTTCATTCACCGAAATTACCCCGTCCTGAACGATTTTTTTCAGTTGTTCCAGAATCCCGTCGAGTTCGGCGGACGGCAGGATAATTTCTATTCTGAGAGGCATATTCACGGAGATTATTTCAATGGCGTGATGGGCTATTTCACCGTTCTCATATGAGCCCGCGATACCTTTTGAGACAAAAGTCCTGGCGTGGATTTTCAGGTCTTTCATATAGTTTATGATGGCCTGACAGAGAGGTTTCCCCTTGTAGCGGGCACTTTCCGAAGTGAATATCACGACATTTTTGTATTTCCGTTTCATAATCCACCTTCTCAATGTATGATTTTAGTTATGAACATACCTGCGATAACCATCAGAAGCCCGCCGACATTATTGGCGAGAATATTTATTGCCGCGACCGATACGGCCCCGTCGCTGAGGGAGTTTATGCTTTCAAGACCGAAAGATGAAAACGTCGTCAACCCCCCCAGAAAGCCTGTCATTATCAGGAGCCGTTCATTGGGACTCAGAAGGAGGCTTTTCTCCGAGAACGCAAAAACCGCTCCGATAAGAAAACATCCCGAAAGATTGACAATCAGTGTTCCCCAGGGAAAAGACGCGCCGAAAAGACGCACGCTTCCGAGCGTTACCAGATAACGCGTAGCCGCTCCAAGGCCCCCTCCTATAATGACAAGAAAGATTTTCAGCATAGTCGTAAATGAATGCGGAATGCGGAATAAAGAACGCGGAATGGAATAAAGTCTAATCCCTCCTGCGTAAGTCTGTTTCCCGTCATCGGCATCTCCTTATCTTGATTCTTGATTCTTAATAAGAGTCTCTTTCCTTTGCCCATTTCTGAATTTTCTTTTCGAGCGCCTGAAGTTCGCTGTCTTTAGTGGCGGCAACGAAAGTTCTGAAATACTCCTGAATGACCAGTTGGAAAATATGGAGATAATTAATTCTTTCGGCAAAACGGCTGTCCGGCTCCATCTCTTCTCCATCCGGTAGGGACACGCCGCCGAAAACGAATTTGTCCGCGTCAAAGGAGCATGTCCATATTTCTTCACCTCTTACGATGGTGATTTTGGCTTTTTTGAGCCTTTTGCCGACGTTCAGTGCCGCTTTTGCCTCGGCGCTACGCAGGGGGTTCCCTTTTTTGAGATTGGTTTCGGCGGAACCTTTGGCTTCCTCGGAAAAAGCGAAGGTGAGGGGGCCTTCTATCATCATTTCAAATTCTCCATACTTGTCAAGCTTTACGCTACCGCCTTCTTTTTCACTGTAATACCAGAGCCAGGTCAGGAAGTCCCGTCCCGGGGCGGGGCCTTCATCTTTTCCGGCATCCGCTGAAAAAGTCAGCGTAGGCAGGTCGCTTTCTCTGCCTTTGAAAAGGCGCTCCATCATATCCTCGATATTCAACTGGAGCGGCTCAAGCTGGGTGGTCTTGTGGAAACATCCCAGAAAGTTATCTATCTGCGCCGTGGACCCGGTGCCCAAGTAGAGGAGTCCCGAAGCCATGTCTATGACAAAGGAAACCGCTGAAATAGTTGGAGGCATTTTCATCAGATTTTTTTCGACAGCCTCTTCTTTTATTTCCCTGCGTATTTTAGAGGGGACTGAAATTGCCTTATTTGCCTGGATGTAGGCGAGCTCTTCCCGACGGCATATAGCCTTGAGGAGCATTGAGGGTATTTTGCGTTCCGCGGTGCGAAGATTCAGGTAGAGATGTCCTCCGGAGATGGCTGTCTCTTCGTCAATTCTGGTTTCCAGCAGATAACGTCCGCTTACCCAGCCGCTTATCGGTTCGTCCTTGACGCTGTCCAGTGTGCCGGCGTTATTGGACGCGAAAAGCTCAAGATAATTTTCCGGCAGTTTTTCCGGCATGCGAAAAATCGATAAAGTAAAAGACCCGCTTTCAAATGGCATATTTAATTCCCTTTCTTAACTAAAAACATAATTTTTATAAACTAATACTGAAAAACACCAGACGCAAAGCCGGAATTTAAAATACAGGCAAACTTACTTAAAAAGTAAGCAATCGAGAAAAGAACTTTGTTTTTTCCGTACTGCTCCTCAGCTTCGCTTGGAGCAGGTAAGATATCCTCTCTTACGAATGAGGTATCTGGCACTCCTGTATGTCCATTATCGCGAAAAAGAGGCCATAAAGCCTCGTATACTGTTCTTCGCGCATCAGGGGTTTCTCTTTTCTCCGGCTGGATTACTTTTGCTTTTCTCTTCTTCAGGCATCTGACCTTCTCCTTGGGACAAGTCCCTTTTGGGATTAATTTTTCAGGAGAACGCCTCATAAATTAAAAAGGCGCGCCCCAATCGCATTCAACCCGAGGCACTAGCACGCCCGTAAAAAGAATAAAATCTTTTGCGCCGGGCTCTCCGTGTCGGGTGTTTTCAAAAAACAGCATGTAAAAAAATTAAGTTTCAAAGCTTGAAGATAAGTGAAATGTTTCTATATTTCGAAAACAGTCTTTGAGAAATTTTAATTTAAAAATATTAATGAAAGGATTAGAAATGGCCGTAAAATTCACTGATCTGGGACTTGTCAACACAAAAGAGATGTTCGCGAAAGCGATGAAAGGCAAATATGCCATTCCGGCTTTCAATTTCAACAACATGGAACAGCTTCAGGCTATAATAATGGCCTGCACTGAGACGCAGTCACCTGTAATACTCCAGGTTTCAAAGGGCGCCCGGAGTTACGCTAACGAGACACTTCTCCGCTATATGGCGCAGGGCGCTGTCGAGTACGCAAAGGAAATCGGCAAAGGCAGAAATATACCGATCGCCCTCCATCTTGATCACGGCGATTCCTTTGAGACATGCAAGAGCTGTATCGAATACGGTTTTTCATCTGTCATGATTGACGGTTCGCATCATCCTTTCGAAAAGAACATAGAGGAAACTAGGAAAGTCGTTGAATACGCTCACAAATACAATGTTACAGTTGAAGGCGAACTCGGAGTTCTCGCCGGCATAGAGGACGACGTGAAGGCTGAAGAGCACACCTATACACGTCCTGAAGAAGTCGAAGCCTTCCTGAAAGGCACAGGCGTGGACAGTCTCGCCATATCCATCGGCACTTCACACGGCGCTTACAAGTTCAAGCCCGGCACCGATCCCAAAATCAGGCTTGATATACTCAGAGAAATCGAAAAGAGAATACCGGGCTTCACTATTGTACTGCACGGCGCTTCTTCAGTTCCTCAAAATCTAGTAAAGCAGATCAATGAGACGGGCGGCAAGATGAAGGACGCCATCGGCATCGGCGAAGACCAGCTCCGCGAAGCCGCCAAATCCGCAGTGTGCAAAATAAACATCGACTCAGACGGACGCATAGCCATGACTGCCGCAATAAGGAAAGTCCTCATGGAGCATCCTGAAGAATTTGATCCGAGAAAGTATCTCGGACCGGCACGCGAGGCACTCAAGGAACTTTACAAACACAAAACTGTAAATGTTCTCGGTTCAGCCGGACACGCGTTCGATTGATGAGACAAAGGCGAAGTCTTTTTATTCCCGCCGCTTATTTCATTGCGGCGGGGAATGAAGTTCCCTTTTGTTAAGCGCCCGTTTTCATCTGATGAAACGGGCGTTTTCATTTATGATATTATTTTCCCGGTAATGTGGCAGTTATAGTCGCTTACGCCTTCAAAGCTTTCGAAACTTTCATCACTGAAATTCAGAAGTGCCCTGCTGTAATTTCCGCCGTAAAACTGCATTGCCAGAGCTTTTCCGGAAATTAATTCATAGTCGAAAAAACCGGCAAAAACTTTTCCTTCGAGAAGACCTTCTCCGTCATCGCCGAACCTGATTTGAAGATTGAGTTTATAATCATGAAAAGTCAATTCAAAAACTCCCCGTTTCAACAGAGAAAGTATTTTTTCGTCATTATGTTCACCGCGGTAAGTGTTCAGTAAATTATTGAACTCAAAATAACGTTTGACGCGTCCTCCATAGGAAGATGAGCTGTTGCCGGTGTTCAGGTAGTATTCATACTCTTCCCCCAGCTTGAGCGGGTCAATGTACCAGTCCACGTGCCTGAAAATATACGGAGCACAGGCCCTCAGGCTTTTCTCATCTGCTTTTCCGAAAAAAGATTTATCGCGGTAGAGAGCAAAGGTGGTGTCAATCTGAAAATACTCAGCTTTGCCGCAGGGCGCAAGTCCTCTGGAAAGGCTTCTTTCCCATCTTATCACCTGTTTTTTGAAGGGATAGCAATCAGGTATGTCGTCAAGCCCCAGCCCGGCCCCGACCTTATTGGCAGAGTAAGTGTCCATGAGTTCATTGAGGAGGGAAACAATATCGCGGGGACAGCTTTCATGAGGCACGAGATCAGGATCGGAAACTATAAATCTTTCGTCCTTCGCTAATTTCGACTCTACGTAAATCCTCGGTGCGAGATGGCCGACGTTATGCTTCAGATACTGAATATCAACCTTTTTCCTGAGATGTTCATAAAGCCTCAATGTTTTAGGATAGGTCGAATGATTATCAATAATGACGATTTCAATGTCATCAGGGGAATCGAGCAGCCAGGCGACAAGCGCCTTGAGAGGAGCGTACCTGTTGAAATTATTTATTATTACCGGCAGTTTTTTCATGTGCCTTCAACTTGGACAATTTTTCTTTTGCCGGCGCATAACCCTGTTCCGCGGATCGCTTGAAAAGCGCAGATGCTTTTTCTTTATCTTTGGGAACACCTTTGCCGTCCTCATACATCAGTCCGAGCAGATAAAGGGCCGAACTGTCCTTCTGTTCAGAGGATTTTCCGAGCCATTCGGCGGCTTTTACGAAATCTTTGTCAGTGCCGAACGCGTTATAAAACATTACACCGAGAAGGCACTGTCCTCTGGGATCACCGTTAAGAGCGGCCTTATGTATCCATGAAAAGGATTTAGTCAAATCTTTTTTTATAACGCTGTTCCCATTAAAATAGAGATAGCCCATGATATACTGCGCGGAAGCATTTCCGGCTTCAGCCGAGCGTCTGGTCCAGTAATATCCTTCAAGTTCGTCCTTGTTGACACCCTTTTCCTTAATATACATATATCCAAGTGAATACTGGGCGGCCGTGTCTCCGTTTCTTGCAAGCTCCGTCAATCCTTCAACGGCGGTCTTATAAAGGCGTTCAGCTTCCGCCGGGTCCTTTTTTATACCGAGGCCCTCTTCGTAAAGGGCCGCTAGATTGTAAAGGCCCAGAGGGTTATTTCTGAGCGCGGAGAGTTCCGCCCATTTCAACGCTTCCGCATAATTTGGCTTTGCTCCATGCTCCCCTCTGCGGCAGATACCGGAGAATAAGCCCTGAAAATAGGGATCGCCCTTTATCGCCTTTTCTTTAATGCCGGCAACTTCTGTTTCCCGGTTGATTTGAGCGGAACTTGGAAAAATAATACATGAAAGCAGTGTCACGGCATAAAAGATTTTTTTCATAGAGCGGTCAGCTTTTTCAGTTTTTTTTGATTGAGGGTTATTGTTTGTTTTTGTACTGGACATCGACTTTGGTTCCCCGCGGCAGGGTCTGGCGTTTTACTCTTTCCTCTTTTGGGGCGCTTGCGTCACGGAACACTACATCTGAACGTAACACCACATTTCCGTCAAGCCAGAATTTGGCTGAAATACTTTTATTCTTATAGGTATATATATACTGGAGCATGTCGCCTTCTCCCAGGCTGGAGTTGCGCTTGCATCCTGTTCCTAGTATCCTGTAAATAGTAATCTGGTCCCGCAAAAATGAAAAATCGACCTCCGTGAAGATTTTTTCGGCGGCTTCATAGCGCTCTTCCGCGTTGTTGAGCTCCGGCATCATCAGAATATTTATCTGCTTGGAATACTTTTTTATTACAGCCGAATCCGAGGCGGGCATTCTCTCTGTGGCACAGCCTCCAAGCAAAAGAGACGCCGAAGATAAAAAAACGATAAGACATATTTTGTAAAACATAAGAGAAAAACCTTTCATTCCGGTTATTTATTTAAACAATCCCATAGCGGTGAGATCATGGCGCAATGAGATTTCGTCAAAAACTTTACCCTCTCTCCATTTCCCATCATATTCCAACGTGGGAACCCGCCAGTCATCGCCGCCGTTCACCTCTTCGATTTTACGGATGGTTTCATCGTCCTGCTCCTCAATTTCGTAATATTCGAACTCAATCTTATTTTTTCTGAGGAATTCAAGCGTTTTTCTGCAATGCGGACACCACTGTGCGGCATATACCTTTAACATAGCACAAACCTTCTTTCTTGAAAATCAGATTTCGTTATTGCGGCTGAAAGATTCATTTTAATTTGGGAACAGGCAGGCATTTCCCTGACTGCGATTGGGCCGGTAATTTTTTTTCTTTTGTTCCAGAGGCTACTTCTTCGGTCTTTGCGACGGGCTTCTGTACTTCCTTCTCTTCTGTGACAATTTCCAGCTTTTCCAGGTCCAGATAATATCTGGGAGCTTCCTTGAAATAAGGGACCACCGTGAACTTCTTGATTTCTCCGTACAATTTCAGTTTCATGCCGTTTTTCAATGAAGCCATATCATCAAAATCTTTTTTCTTTGCCAATACAGGAAGATTATAAGGGGCTACCCCGAGCCAGTAATATTTCTCGTTCGTAAAGCCGGAGCGTTCCATGTATCCGTGAAACCCTGTACGGAAGCCATTGAAACGCGTCAGGAAAAAGATATCTTTCCTTTTAAATTCTTCCGGCTCGATTTTAAGGTTTTCGACCTTAACTTCCGTATAGGAGTCAGTGTTTTTCTTGCTTCTGTTTTCCGCGTATATAGTGGCGCTGAAAATAAAGAACCCCACGCAAAATAAATACGCAAAAAAACCGTTACTCTTAAATGCTGTCATAAAAACTCCCTTCCTTTCCTTCTCTTATGATTATTGCCCGGCCGGGGTAATTCTTTCTATTTCTATAACCGGAAGCTTCCAGCCTTTCACCCAGCGCTGAAGCCCGTTTATACGTACATTTCTTTTTTTCCAGAGGTCTAGATTGTCCTTTGCGCTGTAAACATAAGCCACAGGAAAATACTCGTCATTCACTTTCAACGCAAGCGCATGAGTTACAGTTACCGCGTCAGAGTCAAGCGGAAGCAGCACGCCCTCAAGGGCCACTGAACTGACATCATTTTCAATAAAAGAGATTGCCTGTCTTTTTTTAGGATTTTCCGATACTGCCGCTTGGGCACTGTCAGGAATATCAGTATTTTTTTCAGTCATTGTCCCGTCGCTTTTATTGAGCGCCGGAATTTTGGAAATATCTTCGTCCGCCACTGAAACATATTTTGAATTGACCCATGCGGAAAGCCCCTCGGGAGGGCTGATTCTGAGCCAGTGCGACATGAAAGTCTCAAGAACATTCACTTTCTTCGCCCCATTTTTGATTGGCGGATAAGCCTCGAACGCCACACTTGGCCCAGCCCTGAGATTTGCATTGTCCTTGAGTATCCCGCTTTCAATAAAAGGAGCGGCGACCCATATGGTGGTGTCGGAGGGGGCTTTTATCTGATACCAGTCCCCGGAGGAACAGAGAATATTAACAACGCTGCCCTTCTCAAGCGCCGCTACCGCGACGCTACCCAATCCGGGACGCACCCTTACATTCAGTTTGGACGCGGTTACTGTCCCTGCAATATCTCCTGCCAGATGAAAAATCGGGCTGAATATTAAAAGAACATATAACGTAAATCTGAACAAAAATCCAATCACACATCTTGAATTCATTACAATCAGACCATTCTTTTTTCAGAAAACATCTTTCCGCGATTTAAAGCGTCATTGCATAGAATTAACGAAAAAAGCCTGTATAATATTATGCTTATTTTGGGTAAAGATAAGAGTATTTACCAAAAAAATCAAAAAAAATCAAGGGAGCCCAATTGAATATTTATATCCAGACAGATATTGAGGGAGTTGCCGGGGTTACGTTTTTTGAAAACAGAAAAGACGCTTCAATAGAAAATCACGCGCACCGGGAACGGATGCGGAAACTGCTGACAAATGAAGTCAACGCGGCAGTAAAAGCGGCATTTGCCTGTGGGGCCACTACAGTACTGGTGAATGACAATCACGGCAGCGGCTACAATATAATATTCGAGGAACTCGACCCCAAATGCGAAATCATACACGGAAGAAATTTCAGCGGCCCGCACTGGCTTCCTGAACTGGATGAGTCCTTTGACGCGCTGCTACTGGTAGGGATGCACGCCATGGGCGGCACCGAAAATTCATGTCTCCCCCACAGCAGATGGGAAGTAAACGGAGGAGAAATATATCTGAGTGAAGCCAGCATGGCCGCCGCTATCGCGGGTGATATGGGAATACCTACCGTTTTTATTTCAGGCGACAATAAAATTACCGAAGAAGTAAAATCTAAAATTCCCGAAATAGAAACAGCGGTTGTCAAAAAGGCGCTTTCAGTCTATCAGGCCCGCTCTCATACGCCATCAACGGCCTGTGAAATGATTTATTCAGGCGCAAAACACGGAATTGGAAGGCGCAAAATCATTAAACCCTATATAATACCCGGTCCCGTAAAACTGAACCTGCTTGACAGTGCCGACCACTCCCCGCCGCTGGAGAAAATGCTCACCGAGGACGTTACGGCGGAAACCATAAACGATGCTTTCCTGAAATTTGAAAACCAGATGCCCTGGACAAAATTCCCGGTTACACTGCCCGACGGTTTTAAATATCCATAAGATAAGGTTGTATTGAGTATGAATAAATATTTCATTATACTTATTGTAACGCTTCTGTTTCTTGTCGCTTACGCTGAGAATACGCAAGAAGCTACTGCAGGGAAAAAAGAGCTTTCCGTTTTCAACAGTGAATGGTATTCCAAGCACCTGAAAAAAATGGGGGAACGTCCTCTTGCCGCATATGCTTCGGGAAATATAAGCGTCTACAGATTCACAATTCTCCCCACATGGGGAAATCCCGTCTCGGTGCGTCTGACTATCAACGGAACAAAGGCTCAAATAGAGGCCCGTCGCCTTGACGGACAGGGCGGCTATGACCCGGGAAACTCATAGAGGAAAATACAGCGACTCTTAATAATAAAGAGATAGAGGAATTCAAAAAGCTTTTTGAGAAATTGAACTTCTATAAAATGGAAACAAATGAAAAATGCCTTGGCTGCGATGGCAGCGAATGGCTTTTGGAAGCCTTACAGAATGGAAATTATCATTATATTGACAGATGGACCCCAACGTATGATTCGGAAAAGCGCAATGCTGTGGATTTCATAAACCTGTGCACATGGCTTTACAGAAAAGCCCCTATCAAATCCGATCTTACAAATAAAGGCGATATTGAAATAAAAAAGTGAAAGAAATACAGTGTCAACATGGTAGCTCTAATGCTGCAAAATAAGCGACTCCGTTTGAAGAAGTTTGTCAATGGTAAAATATGAATTACATTAGCTTTCTCTTTGCTTTAAATATCTATAGAAAGGTTTATGCGATATGACGGACTGGAAAGGAATCTCGAAGTGGGAGCTTGATACTCCCTGTCTTGTGATTGATATAGATAAGCTTGATGAAAACATCAAAAAAATGCAGGATTTCGCCAGCGCCTCCGGCAAGAAGCTGAGGCCGCACGCGAAGACCCACAAATGCACAACCCTCGCTAAAAGACAACTCGCAGCCGGAAGCATCGGAATATGCGCGGCAAAACTTTCCGAGGCCGAAAAACTGCTTGCCGCCGGAATTAAAAATGTTCTCATAACATCGCCTGTCGTTAGCAGGGAAAAAATCAGGCGCCTCATGAAATGCCTGGAAAATGCCCCGGAACTTATACTCGCGATTGACAATATAGACAACGCCGTCTGCCTGAGCGCCGAAGCGAAGTCAAAACATCTCCGGCTTAATGTTGTCGCTGACATAAATCCTGAAATGGGCAGGACGGGCGTTTCCTTCAAGGACGCTTTTGAATTTGGAAAATTCATAAATTCACTGCCGGGGCTCAAGTTCAGGGGCATACAGTGTTATGCCGGACAACTCCAGCATATCGCTTCTTATGATATACGACAGAGCGCGTCTCTGGAATGCCTGAAAAAAGCCGCAGGAATATTCAGGCAGATGAAGGACGCCGGACTCGCGCCTGAAATATTCACCGGGACCGGAACAGGAACTTACGATATCGATTCACAGATACCGGAAGTCACCGAGCTTCAGGTTGGTTCATACACGGTCATGGATTCGGAATATATGAACATCGGTTCTGTTTCACGTCCCGATAGATTTGACACTTTCAAGCCCGCGCTGTCCATTCTTTCCGGCGTTGTAAGCGTAAATCAGCCGCATTCGTTTACCATAGACGCCGGGCTGAAAGCCATATATTTCAACAGAGAAGCGCCTCCTAAAATAATATGCCCGCGCGACAAGTCGTGGGAATATACGTGGTTCGGAGACGAACACGGAAAAATCACTGTCGAAGCAACGGAAGAAAAGCCCGGCCTCGGTACTGTAATCGAATTGACGGCGTCTCACTGCGACCCGACGATAAATCTTCATGATTTCTTTTATGTAACTCAAAATGATATAGTTATTGACAGATGGCCCATAGATTTGCGCGGCTGCTGTCAGTAGGAGGAAAACACGAATGGAATACGCCGGAGAACTCGAACTTCTAAAAAGTAAAACACCATTCCTTTGGATAAACAATTCCCTGAAAAACGCGGAAAAAGCCCTTTCCTCATTGAAACTGACGCTTGAGGACATGCGCGACGCGCAGGCCAGGCTTTACCGTTTTGCGCCCCTCATCATGGAGCTTTTCAAGGAAACATCAACTGCCGGCGGCATCATAGAATCGGAACTGCGGGAAACACCCCATCTTAAAAATTACCTCAGCAAAGACCTTGATATAAAAGAAGATTTCGGCAGGGTATTTATAAAAGAGGACCATAATCTTCCTGTTGCCGGTTCGATAAAGGCGAGGGGCGGTATTTACGAAGTGCTCTGTTTTGCTGAACAACTCGCAATTAAAAACAAGCTTCTCGATTATAAAGATAATTATATCCGGCTTGCCTCCCCTGAAATACGAAAACTTTTCGGAAAATATACAGTATCCGTCGGCAGTACCGGCAATCTCGGCCTCAGCATAGGTGTCATGAGCGCCGCGCTGGGTTTTTCCGCAAAGGTGCACATGTCGGCGGAAGCAAAAGAGTGGAAAAAAGAACGTCTCAGAAAAAGAGGCGTTACCGTGGTTGAACATGCCTCCGATTATACGGCGGCAGTTGAAGCCGGAAGAAAGGAAACCGAGGGAGATCCTTTCTCGTTTTTCGTTGACGATGAAAATTCCATCCAGCTTTTTCTCGGTTACAGCGTAGCGGCGTTCAAATTGAAAAGCCAGCTTGAGAATTGCGGAATTAAAGTTGACAATGAACACCCCTTGTTCGTTCATCTCCCCTGCGGCGTCGGCGGCGCGCCAGGCGGAATCACTTTTGGATTGAAACAGGTTTTCGGAGATGCCGTGCATTGTTTTTTCGCGGAACCCGTGGAGTCTCCATGCATGACACTGGGGCTTGCCAGCGGTAAACATTCTGAGATCAGCGTCTATGATATCGGCCTTACAAACCGTACCGACGCGGATGGCCTCGCCGTTTCGCGTCCCTCGCGTTTTGTCGGCGAAACTGTTTCAGAACTTCTGAGCGGCTCCTTCACTGTAGAGGATAAAACCCTTTACAGATACCTTTATTCGCTCTATGAACTCGAAAAATTGAAAATAGAGCCTTCTGCCGCCGCCGGTTTCCCCGGCCCCGCTTTCGTCATGAACACGGAGAGCGGAATGAACTATCTGAAAACTCACGGAATTGAGAAAAAAATGAGCAGTGCGGTACACATACTCTGGACAACAGGGGGCAGTTTCGTGCCGGATTCCGAATATGACAGATTCTTTGAAAAAGGCCGTAAAATAGCCACAAGCTGAGACAGGACAACAAATGTCGACAGAAAAAACAAAGCTCCCAATAATTTCGGCATCGTTTCTGGTGCTTGGGAACTGCCTCGGCGTAGGCGTTCTGGCATTGCCTGTAAAAACAGGTCTCGCCGGTTTTGTCCCGGCCTTATCGGCCATAATCCTTATATGGCTGACAATGCTTATTTCAGCGCTGGTAATCGCGTATAGAATAGGCAGTCAGGAACATTTCGATATTCCCTCTTTTTATCATCAGGAGATAGGGCACATCGGCAAATGGCTGGCAATTATATGCAATCTGATTATCCTCTACGGAGTGCTGGTCGCATACCTCAGCGGCGTATCCACACTGGTGATTTCTCTTTTCCAAATATCCATGCCGCAGTGGGCGGTGGTCTTCATCTATTTCTGCATAACGACAGCCCTGATCATGTTCGGCATGAACGCGCTGAGAAAGGAAAACGTTCTTATCGTAACCGCCATCTGGATATCATTCGGCATACTGATATTCACAGGGGTTAAAAAATTTGACACTCACGTATTATTCAGCACTTATGATTGGAGATACATGTCCATGGGACTGCCCATAGCCGTCTCCGCCTTTCATTTTCATAATATAATACCCACAGTATGCAGAGCGGTAAAACACGATTTCAGGGCCGCTTCAAAAGCAATATTCCTGGGTGTTTTTCTGGGCCTGATAATTAATACAGTATGGGTCATAGTTGTTCTGGGAACTCTTCCCGAAAGCGGTCCCGGAATCGATACGATTTACAACGCCAGTCTAAAAAACTGGCCGGCCACTGTTCCAATGTCCCAACTGCTTCACTCCAAAGTCTTCACTACGGCCGGCCTTGCTTTCGCTGTTTTGGCTGTGACGGCATCTTTCATGGCAAATGGTACGGGGCTCTTCGGCTTTATTGGGGATTTGACGCATACCTATCTGAAAAAAGACAGCGCGCTCCTTACTGGGGCATTGTCCTTTCTGCCTCCGCTAGTAATAACTTTAATATATCCTGATATTTTTCTGAGCGCGCTTTCCATGGTCGGCGGTATCGGCGAAACCATCCTCTTTGCCATACTTCCGGCGATAATACTTTTTAAATTATCTAAAAATAAATTCGGATATCTCGCGATTACGGGCTATATTATGTTTCTGATAGGTTTGTATGTTACACTTTTTGTAACAGGTCAGAAACTGGGTTTCATAGATTTGCAGCCGCGGCCGCCCCAGGCTGTCGTCGCGGAAAAATAGTATATTTTAAATACGGGAGACACGAAAATGCTTAGTTTTGCCGAGGAAATTTATCTGCTCGCGCTTGATGACGTTACCGGAAAAATCACAATCCCTTCAAAAGACATAGTTCTCAGTTCCGTCTTGATAGGGGCGGTGCTCTGCGAGTTGGCATTCCTCAACAAAATCGACAACGATCAGGAATTCCTGTATCTGTTGAACACGGAAAGTACAGGCAATCCCATACTTGACGAAACATTGAAAATCATCCAGCAGACGGGACAGGAAAAAAACACCATCTACCATTGCCTCAAAATACTCCTCCCAAATGCCAAACGGATTGAACAGGATGTCCTTGCCCATCTTATCAAAAGAGGCATACTGAAACAGATCAACGAGAAAATACTCTGGCTTTTCCCCGCGCGCCGTTATCCAGTCATCAATAACAGTGAAGTAAAAGACGTTGAAACCAGGCTCAGGGAAATAATTCTGACGGACAGCATTCCAACCCCAAGGGATACCGTGCTGATAAGCCTTGCCCACACATGCGACCTCCTGGAGGATATACTCTCTCCGAGGGAGCTGAGGCGCTCCACTGAAAGAATAGAAGAACTCGCGAAACTCGATCTGGTAGGCCAGGAAGTGGCCCAGCTCATAAACCAGATAAACGCCTTCAGAAGCATGCCCCCGTATATCTAGCAGGCGCGCTTCGCTGGAAACTCAGGTATTCCGTATCGTATTCAACGATTCTATTCCTTTATTTTACAGGAAAAGGGGGAACGGTCTTGACTCCGTGACTGTTTTATATTAAAATTATGATTGGAAAGCTGTATAGATTTTAGGTGTACGGAGATAAAATGTATATTAAAGGACCATCAAACATTTATTCAACGACTGTTTACGAACAGCCGGATAATGAGCTACTCGTAAATACTTTTTACGCGCGTCCCTCAGATAAATACATCGCCAGCTTTAAACAGGCGGTTTCTTTTCCGTCTGAAATTATTAACGAGGTCAATGACGATTCTACAGCGACAAGCGCGAGTTATTCACTGAACCTGAGTAAGGCGGTAACTTCTTATCTGGCAAGTACTGCGGACGGGACTGATGATACAACGGGAAGCGTTGACCCTGTTTCAGACAGCAATAACATTTCAAACGGTACTGAATACGAAAGCGTTTCTTACAATCGGACGGCTTATGAGAATACAGTCGCCGCGCTGGATAATCGCATGTTTTACGCGTTGGAAGTTCAAAGCGCAAATCTGCAAAACAGTACCGTCGCGAATATGCTTGCCTCAATTTCTCTGATAAGTGAAAGCATAAGAAAGGCCCGGCAGACGGTCAATACATCCTCGGTAGAAGATGTAAATTCTGAAGAGCAAACCGCTGTCTCATCTGAAAATAAGCAGTTGCAGAACGCTGAGATTGGCCAGACGGGGACAGCTTCGCTGACAAGCGCCCAGACGGTCCAGCAGGAAGAAACGCAGGACGCTCAGTATAACGAGAATATCATTGACGCGGTTACAGTCGCTCCGCCTGAAGGCAACGGCGCATCCGCAAATCCTTATGGGATAAATTGGGCTTCCACACAGTCAATGACCGCGCAAACCCCGCAGCAGGAGCAAGTGGAAGACACTCAGTTCAATGAAAATATAGTTAACGCGGTTACCGTCGAGCCGCCGAAGAATGTTGATGATACGGAAAACGTCAATCAGGCAAACTGGATTTCAAATATGATGGCAGATGTGACGGCTATTGAAAATGCCGACAACGCCGAAGAAAGCTCTGACAGTTCCCAATAGCGCGTCCGCGCAAGCTCGGGAACTAATAAAGCGAATATTCATCTAAGAGAAGTACGGTTTTTGTTTAAAAAGATGCTGTGTCTCATTGCTGAGACATTGTTTTTATGATGATACACTCTTGTAATGTGTTTATAATAAAGTGTTTTTGTTGAAATGATGCAGTGTGCCATTTCAAGTGTATCGCAGTCGATACATATTTTCCTTGTTTTGGAAAAGGCGTTTTTGAGGCTGTTATGTTCTTGTGTGTTGATAATTAGGGTGTTGTGATAAGTTGTGTGAGTTTGGCATGTCATGTGCTATATAAAATTACCATAATGTTTTTAATTATAAAATAATTCATAAGGATATGAATATGAAAATAGTCCGGCTCTTTAAGCTTCTGAGACCATATAAAGTACTTCTGGTCGGCGGTGTAGTCAGTATAACGGTATTTGCCTGTCTCGGGCTGGTAATGCCCTGGATGCTGAAGATAATCATAGACAGGGCCCTGGGGGCGGCCGATATGGGATTGCTTTTCGGGATACTCGGCGCGATAATCATTATATACGCGGTACGCGAAATATTTTTCTACATGAGCCACTACCTTATCTATTACATATCACAAAGGATGATGTTCGACGTGCGGAAAGAACTCTTCAAGCACCTCCAGAACCTCTCTTTGCGTTTCTATCAGGAATACCGGACGGGAAAACTCATATCAAATATAATAACGGACGTCGCGCGCCTGGAGCAGATGATTTTTTCCTGTCTCGTGACAATGACAGTAAACTCCTTTGTTATATTCTTTATTACAATCGGGCTTTTTCTTATGAATCCGAAGCTTGCTCTTATATGTTTATTTCTCCTGCCGCTCCAATTCCTCAATTTCGCTTATTTCAAGAAGCATATAACTCAGGATAACAGGAATCTTAGTGAAAAGATGTCGGAAATATCCGCCAATCTGGCTGAAACCATAAATGGGGTGAAGGTTGTAAAATCGTTTTCAAAGGAACGTACGGAAAACAGGAATTTCGTATCGCAACTGAGGCCGGCGCTGGATTTGACGATAAGTGTGCTGATGAAGAGCGTTTACTGCTGGATAATAGCGGACGGCATAAGTATTCTGAGCACAGTAATAGTTCTCGGGACTGGCGGGGTAATGGTAGCGCACGGAAATATGACAATAGGCGAATTTGTCGCCTTCTACACTTACCTGGGCATGATGCTCAACCCTATCATTCAGTTGAGCGGACTTTCAACGGTAATCTCAAACGGGCTTGTAGGCGCAGACAGAATAGCTACCCTGCTTGACACTATTCCTGAAATCAAGGAAGCCGAAGACCCGATTACAGTAGATGACATAAAAGGCCGCATTGAGTTCAATGACGTTTCGTTTGCCTATAATGGGAAGCCTGTTGTCAAAAACTTTTCCCTCAGGATAAACCCCGGACAGAAAATCGCTCTTGTCGGGCCCAGCGGTTCCGGCAAATCCACCATAGCAAACCTGATATTGCGCTTCTATGATATCAACAACGGTTCCATTACGGTTGACGGCAATGATATCAGAAAGCTCGGTATAGAGTCTTACAGAAGCAAAATCGGCGTTGTTCTTCAGGAACCGTTCCTCTTCAGCGGTTCGATTGAGGAGAATATAGCTTATGCCAGAAGAGATGCCGAGAAGGTGGACATTTACCGTGCCGCAAAGATGGCGAATGTCGAGGAATTCGTGAACGGCCTGGAAAAGGGCTATCAGACGGAAATAGGCGAAAACGGCACGATGATTTCTGGCGGACAGAAGCAGAGAATAGCTATTGCCAGGGCAATCCTCAAGGACCCGCGCATACTTATTCTTGATGAGGCTACTTCCGCGCTTGACACTGTTTCCGAATATCTCGTTCAGGACGCGCTTGACAATCTCATGCGTGACAGGACTACCGTGATAATAGCACATAGACTTTCCACTGTGAAAAACGCCGACCTGATTGTTGTCATGAAGGATGGCGAGATAAAACAGCTGGGCAATCACAGTACGCTTATTTCCCAGGATGGCATATACAGGGAAATGTACACGACGCAGGAAGATGAGCGTCTTGGCAGAAAACGCGCACAGCTCTCTATTGCATAATTTCCTTTCATGAGTTCTATTATGCCAGAACACTGTTCCATGTTTTTTAAATTTGCGGGAATTGTGTTTCTGGCACTAAATGAAAATAGGTTGAAATATGAGAAAGAATGACGGCATACACGGCAAGCTTAAAATATTCAGGATACTGATTTCAGTTATAGCCCTCTGTCTTGTCATCGGGATGCTGATATTGTTTCTTTTCAAGATGGAAGAAACGGTTTACGCAAAAGGCGAGCTTGCGGGTTTTAATGATTATGAACTTAGAAGCATGGTTGCCAGTTCTATCGTCAGGATATGCAAGGACGAAGGCGACACCGTGAAAAAAGGCGAGGAAATCATAAAACTCGACTCAAAGGCGCTTCAGGACAAGATAGTCCTTCTCAAAAATGAAATAGCCGAGCTGGACGCTGAAATATCAGTAAAGAAAAACTCCTTTTCCATCCTGAAAAACGATCCTCTTCCAAAAGAGTACAGGTACGTGGAAACTGACTTGGAGGAATGCAGAAAAAAATTTGAAAAAAGCGAACAGAAACTGCCTATATACAAGAAGCTTTACGACAAGACAGTGATATCCAGAACTGAATTCGAAAAAATCGAACTTGAACATATACACAACAAAGCGGCACTGCAAAAGGCCGAGGAAGATCATGCCAAAGTCGGGCAGGGATTAAAGGAAAAAATAATCGAGCAGGCGCAGAATGAACTGAAACTTCTTGAAGTGAAACTTGAGAATAAGAAAAAACAGCTTGAACTTACGGACAAGTATCTGAGCGATTACAGCGTAATAGCTCCGGAATCCGGAGTTGTAACCCATCTTCCATTCCGTCCCGGCAGATATGTAGAGAAGGGCGATGTAATAGCCCGGATGTCAACAGTCAAGCAGAAAAAATATATTGCCTACGTAAATGAGCGTCAGGTTTACAAGATACATCAGGGGCAGAAAGTCAGAATAACTAGTTCGCTTTACAATCATTTCAATTTCGGCTTTTTCGGGGGCAAGGTAATTCAGGTGAGCGAGCTTCCTGTTAAAAAAGACGGTACTCACTATTACCCGGTCGAGATACTTGTCACGGATGAACCATATAATCTCAAGCTGGGTTCCAGCGCGGAAGTAATGATTATCACAGGCAGGGACCGGATTATCGTATGCCTTTTAGGATTGAACCAGTAAAACATCCGGAGGAGAATTTCATCTATGAGTTTTGCTACCGCTAAAGATTGGTTTTCATTTGTCAAAGAGGGTAAAAAACCGATAATCAGGGAATCTGTCCTGAACAGTTGGGAACGCTCTAAGTCTTATTTGCCCGACGCGTGCGGAGAACCGCGCGGAGACAATCAGAAAAGCTCCCCCGAACAGCTCCAGGAAAGCTCCCCCCTCAATATCATCAGGGCTGTAATAGAAAAAACGTTCAAAGGCGCGTGCGCGTCGAAAACCGCATGGGTTTTCTGCAATCCATCGGGTGAAATCATCGAAACTGGCTCTTTCAACCAGCAGATGAGGGAGACCCTTGTATCGCTCTCTATAGATATCCCCCTCATAATGTCAGAAAAGTATTCCGGGACAAATGCCGTTTCCCTGTCCATGGAAAACAATCTTCCCACTATCTGTACCGGGGCCGAGCATTACCTTAAAAAATTCCATATTCTCTCCGGCGCCGCCGCTCCTTATTATGATGTCGACGGTACTCTTCGCGGTTACATAGCCCTGATTGGACTCTATCCCGAAACGGACGTATTCTTTCTGCGCTCAGTGATTCTGATGATGATACAGCTTCTGGACAGGGAAATGCGCATAACTCGCTTCAAGGATCTCTATAAAGGCGTAAAGAAACAGTTTGCGCGTCTTTTCAGCGATGATCTTAAACCCATTGTCATGGTTACCCGCACGGGGTATATACGGCAACTCAATCCCGCCGCCATGAACATGTTTGGCATTCACAAAAGCAATATCGACGAGAAGAGCCTCGATAAATTGGCTGTTTTCAATCCGCCTATCAAGGAGATTGCCCAAAGCGCCATTGCCAGTGAAGGCAAAGAAATGGAGATAAGGTCTTCCTCAAAAGATTTGAGAGTTATTTATGACAAAATACCGATATTCAGCGAAACAGACGAATTCCTGGGCGCTATTTTTGTTTTCCATGAAAAAAGTGAAAGGGCCAGTCAGAAAAATTCCGTTGCCAAAGAGGCGAAATACACCTTCAGGGACATCATGGGCAAAACAGCGGGAATCACAATGTCCAGAGACCTTGCCCAAAGAGTTGCCGGAACTTCCGTAAACGTCCTCCTTTTTGGCCCCAGCGGTACGGGCAAGGAAATGTTTGCCCAGAGTATTCACAACGCCAGTCCCCGCAAAAACTTTCCATTTCTGGCCATAAACTGTGCCGCCATTCCCAGAGAAATTGCGGAGAGTGAACTTTTCGGCTACGCCTCCGGCGCTTTCACCGGGGCCAGCAAAGGAGGAAATATCGGCAAACTCGAAGCCGCCGACAAGGGGACTGTTTTTCTGGATGAAATCGGTGACATGCCTATTGAACTCCAGGCCAAGCTTCTGCGTCTCCTTGAGGAGCGCACCATAACGCGTGTCGGCTCCAGCAGGGAAATCCCCGTCAACATCAGAATTATCGCCGCCACTAACAAGGACATTCAATCCCTCATTGAAAAGGGGGAGTTCAGGGAAGACCTCTACTACCGCATAAATGTTTCGACCATCAAGCTCCCTCCGCTTTCCGAATGCATAGAAGACATACCGGAGCTCGTAAATCATTTCATCGAGTACTTCAACGAGGCAATGGGAAAGAAAGTAAAAGGCATTGATGAAAAAATAATGGAAAAATTTAAAACTTATTCCTGGCCGGGAAATATACGTGAATTGAGGAACTCCATAGAATTCGCGGTAATGCTTAATACGGGCGAGGATATCATCACTTTAAAAGACCTCCCCGGGCAGCTCCGGATGTCCCTTCTTTACAGGGAGCCGCCAGAGGTTCAGCTCCATGATCCGCTGCTTCAGGAACGACAGGGACTTGAAAATAGTGAAAAGGCGTTGTATCATAAAGCTGTCAGAATGGCTAATGGAAACCTCAGTGAAGCTGCGAAGATATTG
>MHBF01000088.1 GCA_001803225.1 Lentisphaerae bacterium GWF2_44_16
GGTATAAGCTAGAATAGAATTATTTGTAGTACAGGAGCGCCATAATATCGCATAACGGAGGCTTTATTATGTTAAGTTGCACCCGGAAATAAGCAAATGAAAGTTTTATAAACAATTAACGCTTATATACTTATGGAATTGCTCAACCTGCCCTGTTAATAACTTGTAAATATCATTCAGGCGGACTATAATTATCAACCGTACAGAAAAGAAGGATTGTCTTTATGTCAATTATCGAAGCTTCAATACTCATATTTCTTGTCATGGACCCGCTTGGAAATATACCTATGTTCCTGGTCATTCTGAAGAATGTCAAAAAAGAGAAGCGGAAGAAAATTATTATACGAGAATTGCTTATAGCCCTTTTAATAATGGTTTTTCTGCTTTTCGGGGGCAGGTACATACTGGAGTTTTTAGACCTATCTGAAACATCATTAAGGATTTCCGGCGGAATAATCCTCTTTCTCATAGCCATAAAAATGATATTTTCGGGTTCGGACTCTGTTTTTAACTATAAAAGTCACGAAGAACCGTTTATTGTACCGCTGGCCGTTCCCCTGGTAGCCGGGCCGTCAATTATGGCTACGATAATATTGCTGATGTCTCACGAACCGGCGCGCTGGCCTGAATGGTTGCTTGCTATAATAATAGCTTGGCTGCCTGCATCGCTTATACTCATTTATTCCTATAAAATATTTGACATATTAAGTGAAAGAGTCCTTACCGCAATAGAAAACCTGATGGGGATGCTGCTGACTACGATAGCGGTTGAAATGTTCATAAAGGGCATCAGGGCCGCCTTCTTTTAGCCTTAAATTTTCTTTTTTTAATTTTTCATGTAACATTTTATCAGGTCTTGGAGATAATTCTGTAGTTTGAAAATTTATGTTCAAGCTATAATTTATAAATCTTTTAAGGGAGACCTGAATGCAAGCCAATATATGGAATATTTCCGGCTGGATTGAGACAACTGAACCCGAAACTCTTAAAAAACAATTTGACAGGATTCTGAAAGAATGCGGTTTCGGCATACTTGGCTTTCAGGAACACCACTTTCAACCGCATGGATATTCGGCCCTATGGCTTCTTTCGGAAAGCCATTTCGGAATACATACTTTTCCCGAAGAAAGCACCTGTTACTATGAACTTTCAAGCTGCGTGGAGAGACAGTTCAAAAAATTTCTGCATATAATGGATATAAAGGAAACTCCGCGAACCTTCCGCAGTTCCCCTGCCCTTAGCTTCTCAAAAAGTTATCAAAGCCTATGAAAAAAATCTTTTTTCTTTTACTGATAATAACAGCTTTTTTTTCTCTGAGTGACGACAACGACTCGTCCCCAAAACTCAAATACGGTACTGAAAAAGCTCCTCTCGCGTCCCCCCTTTCCCGTGATAATCATTTTTTTCAGGAGAATCCAGCCCCCGATTTCTGGGCATTAATTCCTTACTATATGCCTCAGATGACACCGTATTCCTGTTCGGCGGCCTCTATTTCTATCGTATTGAATGGAGCAAAAAGCAAAGGCATCAGAAGGGATAATGAGGCAAATATTTCAGAAAAAGAAATTCTAAAAAAAGTGAATGTTGAAAATTTTCGTGAACTTCTCAGTGAAAAAGGTTTTGAAGGAAGGCATGGCCTTTCAATAGAAGCACTGGGAAAAGTCGTTGAAGCATCGCTGAAGGCGTTTGATATCCCGTATATTTTTATCAAGACTGAAGCTCTGAGCAATAAAATGCCGGACATTGACTCAAAAAAGGCCCGTCTGCTGGAAATACTGGAAGAAAATGAAAAATCGGGCAGGGACTTCATTATAGCTCATTTCAATCAGGGTGTTTTTACTGATTCGTATTTCGGGGCGCACATCTCCCCGGTCGGCGCGTTCGACAATAAAAATAAACGGGTGCTTATACTTGATGTTGACAGAGAATGGTATGAGCCTTACTGGATTTCATTTGACACATTTTTCAAGGGGCTTTCCGAGCCGTCAAAACTTTACGGCGGCTATGGAAATGGAGGATATGTATGGGTAAAACTAAAATAAGATTTTTTACGGCAGGCATATTTTTTTTCTTCCTCAACCTTTCTGTTCATGCGCAGAATAAAAATGAAATCGTTTCTTCCCTGGATAAAAAATATCCCGAACTGGAGAGTTTTTACAAATACATGCACTCCCATCCTGAGCTTTCACTTCAGGAAAAAGAAACTTCCGCGACTATAGCCAAACGCCTCAGAAAATCCGGATATTCCGTAAGCGAAAATATCGGAGGTTACGGGGTTGTCGGCATTATGAAAAACGGGGAGGGGCCCGTAGTGGCTTTGCGTGCTGACATGGACGCCCTGCCCGTTACTGAAAAGACAGGTCTGCCATATGCGAGCAAGCTCATCGGAAAAGATAAAAACGGCAATGACACCGGTATCATGCACGCCTGCGGACATGACATTCACTGTACTGTAATGCTCGGAAGCGCTGGAGTACTTGCGGAAAATAAAGATTTATGGCACGGCACACTTGTGATGATAGCACAGCCGGGAGAAGAAGGATGCCTGGGCGCAAAAGCAATGATAAAAGACGGCCTTTTTACAAGGTTTCCACGCCCGAATTATATTCTGGGACTTCATGTTTCTCCGCTTTTTCCATCCGGGAGTATAGCGTTCAAAGAAGGTGAGGCGATGGCCGGATCGCTTTCTGTTTTCATTACGGTGAGGGGGATAGGCGGACACGCCGCGATGCCTAATCTGACAAAAGACCCCGTCGTGCTTTCCGCCGAAATCATTATGGCGCTGCAAACCATACTCAGCAGGGAACTGGCCCCGGGCATTCCGTCTGTCGTTACAGTGAGTTCCATTCACGGAGGAACAGCGTTCAATATAATTCCCGATAAAGTCGAACTCTCTCTTAGCGTAAGATACCCCTCCCCTGAAGTCAGGGATAAAATTTTGAGCGCGATCAAGCGTATCTGCGAAGGCTCCGCAGTTGCCGCCGGTCTTCCGGATGCTCTGATGCCGCTTGTCAGCTATCAGATGGAAAAAGAATACATACCGCTCTACAATAACATTGAACTGAGCAGAAAAGCCGGAACTGTTTTTGAAAAAACATTCGGCAAAGACAAAGTTTTCCCTGCGCCGTTCATGACATGGGCTGAAGATTTCGCCTTTTATTCCCATGAAAATCCCCCGATACCGACGTTCTTTTATTTTATCGGAGCGAACGACCCGCTTTTTCTGGAAAGCATAAAAGGTAAAGCAATAACAGAGCTTGACCCGGTAAGCGCCGCAGGGCGTCTGACGCTTCATTCCCCCTATTTCGCCCCCTCCCCTGAAAATACTATAAAAACAGGCGTTGCCGCAATGTGCGCGGCTGTGCTCGAACTGATGAAAAAGAAATGACAACGCCTTGAATTATCCTCTCCTTACTGCATATTTACCGATTGTTTTTTAATTTATCAAGGCTCAAAACATCATGACATATTTTTTATCGAATCCATATACTGTATATTCGTTTTCACTTTTGCTGTTTTCACTCTTTGCCGGATATATCGCCTTCTGGGTATTCAGGCTCAACGGGAAAAATATTTCAGAAAACGAAAAATTGCCGCGCAATCTTAACATCGGCGTTGTTCTTGCTTTCATCGATCTTCTCTGGTGCATACCTCATTCAAAGCCGCTTCTCCCTGTACATTTACATGTTTATCTTTTTCCTCTCGTGATAGTCTGTACTTTTCTTTCGAGGGCTTTTCTGGATTATCTTTTTTCCCGCGCGCTGGGCGGTTTTTTCATTCTTCTGGCTTATTATTTTCTGCATGGGTCTTTTACTTTCCATACTCCGGCGGCCTCTCTCTTTGCGGTATTCTCATTTGCCATGGGCATTACCGGACTTTTCTTTGCGGGCAAGCCTTACCTCATGAGGGATTTCATAAGAAAAGCGGCCACTGAAAAGAAATGGAAGCACTCAATATCAATTTTCTTCATAGCTTTTTCGTTACTGTCTCTCATCCTCGGAATACTGCAACTCTTACGCAAATGACAGAAAACAATATATCTGAAAATCCCGGCTTTGATATGGAGGCGTTCTGCCTGAAATGCGGCATCCTCTCCCCTGCCCTCTTTATCGAAGCCGCTTCCCGTCTTTATGAATTGCTTGTCGAGGCAAACAAAACGTGCAATCTGACAAGGATAAACAATATTCCCGATTACTGGAACAAGCATATAGCCGATTCACTTTTCATTTCTGTTTTCTTTCCAGAAATAGCGCATGAAGAACTTTCTCTCGCCGATATAGGCTGCGGTGCAGGTTTCCCTTCCCTGCCCCTTGCGATCGCCTTTCCCAATCTGGAGATAACGGCAATAGATTCAACCGGAAAAAAAACAGCTTTCGTCGAGATGGTAAAAAACGAACTTGGGCTGAAAAATCTGACAGTTTTACAAGCCCGCGCCTGTGAGCTGAACCGCAGAGAAGATTATGGAAACCGTTTCGATATAATCACGGCAAGGGCCGTTTCCAGCGCCGCCGACATTTACCGGGAAACAGCCGCCATGCTGAGAAAAAAAGGGGAAATAATACTCTATAAAACCCCGGAAAAAGTCCAGCAGGAAAAAGAGGAGGTCTCTAAAATCTCTTCAAAATACGGCATGAAATGGAAAACAAGCGCCCCCTTCGAACTCCCCGCCGGAAACGGTAACAGAATATTTTTATATTCCATATCAAAAACGGGCTTCTGAAAAATCGAAAAAAATAAATTTTTGCGTCTGAACAAACATGACTGTATTGTCGGCGATCCGGATGCGCTGGTACATGTGGATTGGCAAAATGAGTGGAAGCATGATTTACCTTGATACTCATGTTCTGGTTTGGCTCTATGCCGGTGAAACCGCATTATTCCCGAAAATGCCCGAAACCTGATTGAAGAAAATGAACTCCTTATATCTCAGTACTTCTGGAATTACAGTATCTTAAAGAAATCGGACGTATTAATATTGAATTCAAAATCCATTTAGTATGGCTTCTGGAATAATTTTTTGCGCAGTTTAATCAATTCATCTTCTATTTCGGCGGATGTGTCCGAGCCGATACGTTTCAATACAAGGTTAAGGGATATGTCATGCAATATGTGGTCGGATAAAATCCGCATGAGGCCTTTGTCGCTTGTCCATATACCGTTTGCGTGTTTGCCGTCTTCCGAAAAGAATGACGCGACGGCTTCAGTCTCCGATACGGCAAGAAACCAGCGGCTGTCGAGATAACTTTTTACAAGGTCGCTTCTGCGGTGGATGTATATCTCGGCTTTATCGAGTTTGAAATCTCCGATTGTCAGGATGAAGACCTGTACTTTTTTCTTCAAGGCTTTTTTTAATTCGCCATTGAAAAGCGCCAATTCGTCGGGCCATGCGGTAATCAGCAGTTTCCCGTCTGCCCTCTGAATGAGCTCTGAAATCTTCACTTTCACAGAATTGGCATCATTGTGTGATTGTATATCGAGGGTCTGAGGGGCATTGGAGATATCTTCCAGCATCGGTATTGCTTCATCGACCATTTCAGAAATATCTTTTTTCAGGCTGGAGAGAATTTTGCCGGGACTTGCGGGAATAAATTGCGGGGGCTTGAGGTTGTCGGAAACGGCAAAGCCTTTTGACACGAGTCCGGACAGTGCTTCGTAAACTTTGGCGCTGGGGATTTTAGCGGCCTTTGCGATGGCATAACCGTTTCCCGCACCAAGTTCGAGAAGCGCGATATAGCTTTTAGCCTGATAGAGGTTAAGTCCGAGATTAATCAGTACCTCATGAAGTTTTTCTTTTTTCAAAATCCTGAAACTCCTGTGCTTTGCATAAATCTATCAGTGCTTCAACGCATATTCAACTGCCGCCGCCGCGTGAATCACGGTTGTGTCAAATAGCGGAATATCAGTGTCCCCTTCCCTCAAAAGTAATCCTATTTCGGTACATCCGAGAATAACACCTTCCACTCCTTTATCTGCAAGTCCTGAAATAATTCTCCTGTATTTATCTCTCGATGTCTCTAAACGTATTCCCCTGCATAACTCATCGTAAATTATATCATGGATGATTTTTCGTTCGTCATTTTCGGGGATGATAACTTCAATCCCGTGTTTTTCAGCGAGGCGTTTTCTGTAAAAATCTTTTTCCATAGTAAATCTCGTACCCAGCAGAGCGGCTTTTCTGATACCGTGCCTTTTTATTTCACCTGCTGTCGCGTCGGCAATATGAAGAAGTGGAATATCTGTTGATTTTTCGATTTCATCAGCGAGGAAATGCATGGTGTTTGTGCATATAAGCACAAAATCAGCGCCGCCTTTTTTCAGTGTATTGACAATGCTTTTCATCAGCTCAGCGGCCTGCTCCCATCGAGCTTCCGACTGCATTTGGGCTATTTCCTTAAAATCAGTCGAATACATCAGAATTTTGGCAGAGTGCAGTCCCCCGAGACGTTCTCTTATGCCGGTGTTTATCAATCTGTAATACTCGAGAGAAGATTCCCAGCTCATTCCTCCGACAAGTCCTGTTGTTTTCATAAATCCTTCCATAAATCTGTGCTGAGATATTTAAGTCCTGAATCACATAGCAGTACAACTATGCTTTTCCCTCTTAATTCGCCTTTCAGCAGCTTCATGGCCGCCGCGGCATTGGCGCCTGACGAAAATCCAGCGAAAAGCCCTTCCTTTTCAGCAAGCTTCCGCGCTGCGTCAACAGCCTCTTCATCTGAAACACGGAGATAGCCGTCAACCGTTTTTTTATCTATGAAGCGCAGTTCAGCCATTGAATAGCCGCCCCCTTGTATTTTATGATTAGGGGAGAGAAGTTTTTTCCCTGAGAGAACAGCGCATTTTTCAGGTTCAACAAGATAAGCTTTTAGTGCCGGATTATGCTCTTTCAGCGCTTTGGATATACCGCTGAAACTGCCCCCTGTTCCGGCAAAATCACAGAAAGCGTCAATTCTGCATCCGTCAGCCTGTTCTATTATTTCACGAGCTGTATTAAGATAATGTGCCCTGAAATTTCCCATGTGATTGAACTGGTCGGCACGAAAAGCATTGCGTTCTTTTACAATTTGCCGGGTAACTTTTTCTACTTCGGCCAAATCATCTCCTGAAACCTGCCCAGGCGTTGATCCCGGTAATTGGTTTACAAGTATAACCTCAGCTCCCAGTGCCGCCATCATTCTGGCCCTTTCAATCGAATTCCCCCTGCTCATTACCGCAACAAAATGATATCCTTTGATTGCGCATACAATGGCAAGTCCCGTACCCATGTTTCCGCTGGTAAGCTCCACAACAGTCTGTCCTGGTCGCAGCTCCCCTGATTTTTCAGCGTCTTCCAGTATCTGTTTGGCGGCCCTGTCCTTTTTGGAAAAACCGGGATTCAGGTACTCAAGTTTAGCAAAAATCCTTCCCTCATCACGGCTGACGAGTCTTGAGAGTTCGACAAGCGGAGTGTTTCCTATCGCGTCAAGAACTGATTTGCATAAGGCGTTTTCTTTCATTTTCTTTCTCTTTTCATATATTGACTACTATGGTAGTCATTATACTTTATGTTTTGCTGAAATGCAATCGCTTTTAAAAATTTTATGTTTTTTTTCACCTGCCACAGCTTTTTTTCCTTCTTTAAATATTTTGTCGTTTGCCCTATGGTATAAAGGGGTATATAATTTAATTGTATAGGGAATTGTTATCAGTTTTATTTTTTTCTGCCGCAATGAAATGAGCGGCAGTACGGGAAGAACGGAGTTTTTTCACGGAGTGCAGGTATTCTACCTGCTAATTTATTGTGCGGGTGAGGACTCCTTTTAAGATAAAATTCAGGTAAAGTATTGCGCCTGTCGTTTAAAACTTTATCGGAACAGGTTGGTGGCTTATGACATATTTCATTGCCGGGCTTGCGGTTCTATCGTTAGTCTTTACCATTATTTTCAAGATAAAGTCTTCAAAGGATCTGTCTGCCGGCGCGAAAATGTACATTCTCCTGTTTCTCTTTGTCATTTCTGTTATTTCTCTCTTTTTCAAGCAGAACGCGACATTAGCATTTTGTTCAATGATGATGATATACTCTTTTATCGGCATGTTGTATTGCGCGAAAAAACAGAAACTCTATGCGAACGCTCAGAATGTCGCGATTGTGCTTTTTGTTATCGTTATTTTCTGCGGCGGTACAGTTCTGACCCTCACCATGGGGTCGGGTGATTCAGAAAAGCTTATCGCGAATGAAATGAAATTCGCAAAGGCCGCTTCCATTGTAATGGGCAGGGAACTCGCCGAAAAATACCCCGATTCAAAAGCCCTGATTATAGTGGACAGAAATTTCGAAAAGAACAAGCGGCAGAAGGAAATGGTAGATGGGTTAAAAGATGGTTTCGGTTCAAAAGTAAGCATTGCGGCCACTGACTTTGTTGATATACCGCGTCCTGTAAGAGAAAAGAAAGAAGAAGAAAATTCCGGCGAAAATAAAGATAAAGGAGCTGAAAAAGGCACTGAACAGTCCCAGCCTCCCCCTCCCCCGCCTGAAGATGAATTCGACATGATGCCTGTATCAGAGAGGGCCTGCGCGGAACATTTCGACGCGCTTATAAATAAATATCCGGACTGCAATCTGGTGGTTACTCTCGTCGGCCTTCCCTATGATGTGGGTGAAATGTCAATATGGTCGAGAGATCCTGAGAAACGGCCCAAAATGGCGCTTCTCTTTGCCGATGTTTTCAAACTGAAAAACGCTATTAAGGCGGATTATATCACCGCGCTGACTTATAAACCGGGCGTCAAGTTTTCGGAAGACCCCGCGCCTTCAGATCCTCAGAAAGCTTTTGAGCAGCGCTACATTATCCTTAACAAAGATAATGTCGATAGCGTAGATAAAAATGTTTTTCAGCAATAGCAATTAGTTTTCTGAATATGAAAGCCTGATCTGTTCGGCGACAAACTCCCTCATTCCGGCAAGCATCTCCACCGCCGGGGGAATGTTTTCAACATGACACTCTATATTGCAGGGGCCGCTGTAGCCGCAATTTCTCAACTCTCTCAAGACTCCCGGCAACTTGATTATGCCTTCGCCGGGCGGCAGGTGGTCTTCCCATTCACCATGATTATCTGAAACATGAATAGTGGAAATGACGCCTTTGCAGTTTCTCGCCACATCTTCGAGGTTTTCGTTGATGTTTGAATGATTTATATCGATGCAGAGGCTCAGATTTGGTGATTTGAATGAACGGACAAATTCCGCTATTTCGACGCTGAAAGGATGGCGTTCGTTCATTCTGGGTTTATAGGGAACTGTTTCAACAGCGATGTTCAGTCCCAGTTCGATCGCCTTTTCATGGAGTTCCTCAAGGCTTTTGCGAAAGGCCACGCCATGTTCCCTGTTATTATAACGGTGAAGGTAATGCACCACATAAGGGCATGGAGCGAATACCGAGGTGTCTTCCATTCTTAGATATTCACTCGCGACTGCTTTTTTACGCTCATCCTCTGATAAAGACGCGGAACCATTACCGAGTGTCCCATGAATAGACCATACTTTTATTCCCATGTCATTGAGGATTTTTTTTTCTTTCCCTGTGTCCGGGTTTTTTCTTGATATTTCTATTGTCCGATATCCTGCTTCATACAGCAGCTCAACACCTTTCAGAAAAGGGAACTGAGTACCGAAAAGAGTGGTGCTTATTGAAATCTCCATGCTTGATTAATTCCTTATATTATAAAATTCGATTGATATATGCTTTCGCCCTCTCTATAGGAGGGTGTCCATTGCTTTTCACTGTAAAAATCAACGGAACTTTCGGATGCGGAGCGTGAATACTGCCTGAGCGCCTCACTTTTTATAGGCATGAAAAAATGGTAAAAACCGTTTTTGAAATGCCTTACAATATAATACCCGCAGATGTATTGCGAAATCTGAGGGATACTGACTTGAACGGATGAACCCTCCGCGACTCTGGACGGTATATTCTGATGTCCCGCGTATATTATAGAAGGTACTGCCCTTATCCTGTTAAGACTTTTCTTTGACTTTGGGGAATTTTCCACCGGTTTGCATTTTGCTCCGTATTTAATATATGGATTATGAAAAAGGAGAGAGTGCGTAAGTACCAGCGGAAATTTCTTTGTTTCACTGGCCTCCTCCAGAAGTTTATGGGCTTTTCCACTTAGAGAGTTCTTCCCTGTATTAAGTCCTGTTATATGGTATTCCTTAATTTTCGTTGACCATTCATCCTCTCCGAAAAATGAGCGCCATCTCCTCTGCATATTGCCGGCAATGTCATGATCTCCCGGAACTGAAAAAACGGGAGCGTCCGCATCTCCCATAATTTTTTTTACGGTTTCGTATTCCCAGTTAGTGGCGCTGTTGGTCAGGTCTCCCGCAATGAGTGAAAAATCCACTCCAAATTCATTGCATTCTTCAATCACGCTTTCAAGTATCATCGCAGATTCTACAAAAAGGCGTCCCTTCCGGTTTTCCTTTTTTTCAGAAACGTGCGGATCAGCGATAACCGCATAGGACGAAAGAAGTTTGCCCACTGGAACGGGAAGTGTCTTAAATTCGAGTTTGGATTTTAATTTCCCGCAATTGCCGGTCAAACGGTAATCCGTTTCGGGAGCAAGTCCATTTAGTTCAATCCGTCCCAGACTGCCCGCCTCCTCTGTTTTCAGATTAAAAGATTTTCCGCGACATGCGCAAGTGATTTCCACAAAGTCATACGAATTTGAATTAAAGGAGATTATCGCCTTATCCCACGAGAGCGAAATCAGCTTCATAAAATCATCATCTTTCTTCATTCCATTCTGCCTTTCATGTAATAGAAAGAAATTATCTCATTTCCCAAATTAATCAAATTTTTTATCCCGGCACCGGAAACGCTATTGACAAACATATTGATATAGTATATTATATCAAGTATATCTATGGAGGAATATATGTCACTTCTGAAAGATGTCAGGGACATGCTTTATGACGAGATAAGAAGGCGTCCCTATACGGCCGGCGAAAAAATACCCGGCACCAGGGAACTTGCGGAACAGTACAAGGTCAGCTACGTAACAATGTCAAATGTCCTGAATATGTTTGCCGAAGAAGGCGTAATCAGGCAGTATCCAGGAAAAGGCTCATTTGTAACAGAGCTGATTTCCAAAAACTCTTTAGCGCTTCTGGCCCCTGATTATCTGCTTGGGGTAAAGGCTTTTAATCCGGAAACGGACAGCACCTGCCTCTTTGGCCTTATGGATGTTTACGCCGGCCTCCTGGCGGCTGTCGAAAAAAACGGTTTCAACCTGCATGTCATCCCCGTAAATCATGAAAATCTGAATATCGACGCGATATTGAGCATGTTGACTGAAAAACTCAAGATTTCAGCCGCCTGTTTTCTTGCCATAGGCAGTGAAAAGCTTATCGAGCGTTTTGAAAGTATGAATTTCCCTTATTGTGTAGTCCACACCCCTGCGGGCTCTCCGTTTAATCATGTCGCCGTTGATCTGGAAAAAGGCGCTTATATGGCTGTTAATCACCTCGCCGAACTTGGACACAGAAGAATAGCGCTTATATCCGGAATGAAAGACAGCACGTGGTTCGAAGGCCGCTATGCAGGATACTGCGCGGCGCTTGAAAAACACAAAATAGAGTATGACAGCAAACTCGTAAAGGAAAGCTCAATGGCAAAAATCAGTGTATCTGTCTTGGGAAAACTTGTTGACGCTCTTTTGAAACTGCCTCAGCCGCCGACCGCTATTTTGGTAACTTCCGACAGATGGGCACTCTGCGTAATGGATATACTTAAGGAAAGAGGAATAAAAATACCTGATAATATTTCTGTCGTAGGGTTTGATGATTTTGTGGCATCCAAAGTTTATGATCCACCGCTGACTACAGTTCGCCAGCCTTTTTATGAATTGGGAATGGAAGCATTTTCTTTGCTTAAGGATTTACTGAGAGACGGAAAAACGCAGGGGAGAAAAACAATCGACCCGTTCCTCGTAATGAGAAAATCCACTGCCCGGTTAAATAAAAAAAACAGGAAATAATGAGGAGCTGATATATGCCGAATGAAAAGAAGGACTTTTGCGCAGGGGTTGGCAGCCGCGAAAGTATCAAACTAATCAATGATTCCTGGAAAATGATTGAAGGCATAAACGACAGACCGGGATTGCGCAGTCTGGCAGATAGTGATATCAAAGCATTCTGGCAAGGTGGAAAATGGAAAGGGATATGGAGCCAGAATTACATGGGGATGTATTCATGGACACCTTTTCTTGATGATGAACTTCTCCTTTTTCATGACAACGCGTATAATCATTTTTTTGCGCTTCAGGGAGATGGGCATCGGAAAGATAAGGCGGGTATGACCGCGCCTGCGGGAGCATTGCCGGAACATGTGTTTTTCGGAAATGATAAAATCCCCTGCCCTCATTATAAAAACGATGAACATACCGGCAAAGCATCAGAATATGATTTCTGGATAGAAGGCACCTGCGGCACCATCATTGGAAAGTCAGATATACTTCTTCGAAAACATGACAGAAAGGAAGCAAAAAAATATCTTCCGATGATAGAGCTTGCGCTTGAATGGCTGGAAAGCCTCCGTGATAAATCAAACAACCTTATAAAAGCAGGTCCCGCCGCTACTTTCATAGAAAGGGCCTACAGCGGAACTGATATGGGCAATGGAAAGTTTTCGTACGGCTTTCCCGCCGGCGTTATGATCTATTATATGAAAGCGCTTACCAATGCGATAGAACTGGAAGTGCTTGTCGGGAATAATAAAAAAGCCGGTATTTTCAGAAAGCGTCTTAAAGCGTCGGAAGACGGGATAGCGAAGTTGATTGAAAACAATAATTACTTTATAAGCTATCTTGACCGGAAGGGGATCAGGCATGGTGTTTACGGCGCTAAGAAACATGGATATTTCGAGAGCAATCCCAATCATGACGCAATCGCATACAGAATTTCCGGCGACGCCCTCTCCGAAAATATTTACAGTACCATATCTTCGATACCCGGGTTGCGGCAGGGGAAAACAATCAGCTGTGTTTATCCGTCCCGCGATGATGTTCTGCCCGGCTACCAGAGTGATCCGGCATACGGTCCCGGGCCTGGATACCACTGGCACGGAGCAAGCTGGTTCAGTTCCGAAGCCAGAATGCTTATGGCTTATTACAGACTGAACAAATTCAATGACGTAAAAAATTCACTCGGCAGGATGTTTGAGCTTTATTCAAAAGGTTTTGCCAGAGATGTAATGGACAATTTCGGAACAGAATTTCCCGGCTCATACAATCCAGAGGAAAAAGGAGTCGCGTATATTGATGGTTTTGCCGTATATGGCGCAGGCCTGAGGGGGCTCTTTGAGTATCAGTATATGTCAGACGAGTTAATACTGTATCCGCATGTTTTTGACGACATATCGGAATACGCTCAGAATATGCCGGTTTATTTTGGAAAAAAGAAAATATATCCATCTATCCTTAATACAGGAAAACCTGCAATCAGTTCCGTCAAATTGAATGGAGTGCCAATAGCGTCCTTCAGTGAAAAAGCAGTAAATTTAAGATACGATATAATTCCCGAAAACGCAAAACTGGAGATTATTAAATGAATATTGAGAAGTTTCAGCCGCCTCTTAATGATGAATTACTGAAAAAATATAATTTCTTTGAGCTTTACCCTTTTGACGGAGGCGGGTGTTTTATTCACAGGGAAATTGTCGGTACTGTCGATGATAATGAAATTTATGAAAGAATAATCAATCAGAATGCTTTGAGTGATTTCGGGAAACTTCCGGGACTGGAATTCGACAAGTTTGAACGCTGGCGCAGTATTGAGAAGAGTTGCTGGATAAACAGATTTTATTTCATTGTCCCGCTGGCGAAAAAATACTGGCTCATGAAAGATGAAGCGATAGCGATAAAAGTCAAAAATACAATCCTGCATTTCATAAGGAATTTCAGTCCGCCGCCTACAAAGGACGCGGTGGGGGAGCATCAGAAAAGAGTGTTTTACAACAGGGATACAAATTACAACAGCAAAAGCTATGAGGAATATTCCAAAGATGAAACTGATGTGGAATATATATGGTTTGACTTTCAGCCGGCAAGCAGGATAATTCATTTTCTTTATGCCTTTTATTTCCTGAAAAATTCTTCATCCATCTCCGGAGATGAATGGAAAGAATTTGAAAACAGTATTGATGAACACGCAAAAGTAATTATGTACGGAGAAAAATATTTTTCAAAACTGGCGAAAGGAAATCATCAGTCATTGCGCGGCCTTGCGCTTTTATTCGCGGCGACGTTTCTGCAGAACAAGGAGTATCTGGAAGAAGGCTTGAGGATATGCAGTTACCATATCTGCAATGATTTCCTTGATGATGGCGTTTTACATGAAATAAGTCCTTCATATCACATCTTTGAGACATGGCACGTAAGAGACGCATATCTGCTTTCAAATGCCAGAGGTTTCAACCTTTCCTGTGAAGCTGAAAGTATATTGAACCGCGCGGGGAATTTTGCGAAAGCTCTTTCGCAACCGGACGGGAAATCAACAGTTATAAACGATGGATACGCTCTTTCTCTTGATGCTTTCATAGCATCGCTCCCGGAAAATGAAACAGTCGCGGAAGATATCAGCGCATCATTCTTTAAAAACGCCGGGCTTGCCTTTTTCAGGGACTCGTCAAGGTATCTTCTCTTTGACGTATCGCCTTTTACCGGCCCTTTCTCCCACTACCATTCAGGTAAAAACGCATTTACATACTGGTATAAGGGAATTCCGTTTTTCATAGACAGCGCATGCTGCAACTACGATGACCCGCTTTTTGCTGAATGGTATAAAAAAACGGAAGCTCACTCTTCGTTGATTATAGACGGAAAAGGCGACGGCACGCTTAACGGAACCTATGAATGGCGTGAACACGCCAAGCTTTCGTGCAACGGATGGATACGCAACGAAAATGATTTCACAATAAAGTCAGCCCTTTCCAGTTCCGTTTGTGAATGGTCGGACGTGAGCTGGACACGGTCAATTGAACTAAAAAAAGAAAACACTCTGATTATAACAGATATGGTAAAATCGGAAACTTCGAAACAGCTGGAATTCGTTTTTAATCTTCATCCCGATGTCAATTGCAGGATAGAAGCAGGCAATATTTCTCTTGTCAATGGCAATGTAAAATTGCAGATGATTTTCTCACAAGAGCAAGTTGATGATATCAGAATATTGAAAGGCCGTTCATTCATAGATTTCAGGCACAGGGAAAACCAAAGGGTTTCTGTTTTGCTCCATGGAACTGATAAAACACTGCGCACTGAAATCAGGGAGATTTAACAATGCCATTTAAAATAATAACGTTATTTTTCTTCATTCTGACGGGATTATCTTTGAATGCCGCCGAAAATCTTGTAAGGAATCCGGGTTTTGAGGAAGGTTTGGATACTAAAGGTTTTCCATGCGGATGGATTGTGGAAAAAACAGGTAAGGCGGATGGCATTGTCGAACTCTCAAAAGATTTTTCAACAGAGGGAAAATATTGCTGTCACTTAAAAAAGACCAATGATGCGGCAGGCGGTGTCATTCTTATGCAGAAAATAAATCTCAAGAAAAACCGTAAATATGTTTTCTATCTCGATGCGGCAAGAACGGCAAAATACAGGTGGCATTACTACCAGATACGTTTTCCGGGAAGAAAAGAAATTTTCAGCTCGCATATAGCGGATGCCTCAGAGGATGGTAATGTAAAACTCAAAGGAACTGAGCCTGTAATAATCAATACAGACAATGAACATACACTTGCTTATCTGGCAGTTTCCGCATGGGGAAACAATAATAATGACGCCAGCTCAATAGGCGATGTCTGGGTTGATGAAGTGGTCTTGAAAGAATTCGAAGCCCAGATACTCGAATTACATAAGGTCGGCCTTTACTATTTTACAACGGACACAATATCAGGGAATCTGATTTTTACAGATCCCGATGGAATGGAAAACAGGTCAATCGAAATTGATGTTTCCATCTGGAATAATAATGGCGTAAAGGTGTTTGAAAAAGTCATCAATGGAAATTGCGGCAATAATCAATTCCAACTGGACTACAGTGGACTTGCGCCAGGGAAATACACACTGAAAGCCGTGATTAAGGCATTAAAACATGAAAATAAAGACATTGAAATATCGAAGGATTTTCATGTGCAGGAAAAGTACTGATTAAAACAACATAAAATATGAGGTGTTGAATGTTTAAGAGTCATCATGTGTGGGGCCTTGCCGGGGCAGTTGCAATGTACGTCTGTTCCGTTTTTGCGGAAGAACAGGGCACTGCGGAATTCAAACGCTTTGACGATTGGAAAAAAACAGGTTCTATAAAGTGTGAAACAGGAAAGGACGCCACTGTGCTGGAAGGTGAACATCAGGGCGGGGAAATAACAAAAGAATTTTCAGTAAAGCTCGTCCGGCAGCACCAATACTTGGTCATATCAAGAAAAAATTCCCAGGGGGATTGGTCTGTCGAACTGGAGAAAAATGAAAAGAGAGAAAAACTCTCCCCTCTTAGTACTGATGTCGAAGTACTGAATTACGACTTGTCAAAAATGTTCTCGGAAAAAGATACTTCATTCAAACTTTCAATCCACGTTTTTCCTGGAGCATCTCTAACAATAGATTATATGAAATTCTCCGACAAACCTGTTTCATCCGGAAAATATAAGCCGAAAACTTACACTGGCACAAAACGCTATTTTGATACTCCTGTCGGCAGATTTGAAATTCCTCCCGAATTTGAAGACATATCACAGGCTCCGAGAAAATCTGGTATTATTTTCAGCGGCGCGGAAAAGAAAAAAGGTCTGATATATTATTTTCTCAATGATTATGAAATGATAAATCCCGACCTCGTACCGGAAAGAGATGAGGTCGCTAAAGACATCTCCCTTTTCGCCTGCCCCAATCAGTACGAGGGAATAGCTTTTTCTCTTTACGCATTGAAAGAACAGAAATCAGTAATGGCTTCATGCTCTGAACTGAAATCCGGAAAAGGCGGTATCATCCCATCGTCCGAAACAGAAATAAGGACGATACGCTGCTGGCCACAGAGAACAAGTTTTGCAGGCACTCAGTACAGAATGGTGCCGGAACTTCTGGAAGAACAAAACGCAGCTGATATTCCTGAAAACAAAAGTTTTTCATACTGGATGAATATTCATGTTCCGGCCAATACACCGGCAGATATTTACAAAGGTGCAATCGCGATAAAGTCGGAAAGCAAAACAATATGTGAAATTCCGGTGCGTATAAATGTGATCCCTCTGGAACTCAGAAGCGATCCCGATAAGACGTTCGGAATATATTACGGTTCTACTGAAGAATTCGATTTTATTTCCCAATATGGGATACAGGCGGTGTTGAACGGCTGGCAGAATGTGATGAAAAAAGATCTTTTTGATCCGATGGTAAAAATAGCCGCGAAAGAAAAGGACGTTTCCAAACGAATGGAAATGCTGTATGACGGGAAGGATTTGCCGCAGCTTGATTTCAAAGCTTTCGATGAGTATATGGCCGCATACAAAAAAGCAGGCTTTAAGGGTCCTCATATTACATGGTTTCTCGCAGGTTTCGCCGGTGGAGGAAAGATGAGCATAGGCAAATTCCTGAAGCTCCCCATGTCAGACAAAAATCCGGCTCTCAAGGAATATCCGGCGGTAATGACCGACAGTTTTAAAAAGCTTTTTAAGGATTGCATTAAGGCAATAAATAGAAGAGCGGAAACTCACGGTATTGAAATATATTATTATACTTTTGATGAGATAGGCTCACACCCGGACAGAGAACTGGAGGCATACGCAATTGAGATTTTTAAACTGATAAAGGACGCGGGCGGCAAGACAATACTCACCTGTGGAAATGATGATTTCACGGGGAAAATTTCTCCATGGCTTGATGTAAGGCTTTATGATGGAGGCGTTGCAGGAACAAAACAGATGCGTGATGCCACTTTTGAAAGCACGAAGAAAGCAGGCGCCCGATTTTTCAGGTACGGAGGATGCACCGAGGAAAGATTCTGGTACGACAGATATACTTTAGGTTTTGAAAATTGGATATGCAGCTGGGAAGCCCAATATCTGTGGAATCTCCACAGTCCCAGAAATAACCAGTTCAATGATTTTGATTTCATGCATAAAGATGCGGTAGTCCTTTACAACGGAGCGGGAAGCCATCATGTATTGAAGAACAAAGGCTTTATTCCAACGCTTCAACTGGAAGCATTAAGACAGGGCATTGATGATTCACGGTATATTTACACTCTTGAATACCTTATAAAGGAATGCCTGAGATCAGATAAACCGGAAATTGTAAAAGCGGCAAAGGACGCGTCATCCGAGCTGGATGAAATAAAAGTTTCGATACCGTTCAGGAACAGCTTTGCAAAGAAAGACGCATGGGATAACAGAAATTTCGACAGATACAGATGGCGTATCGCATCCATGTCATTAAAGCTTCAAGATATGCTTAAAAACGTGAAAACCGCTGACAGAGTATCGACGCCGGAAAAAGCTAAATCCGATAAGGGTATCGGCGTTGAATATTATGAAAATCATAAGGATCTCTCTCTCAGGAATCTTATACCGGCGACCATTGACATTTACGTTGCGGAAACATCTCCGGTGCTTGACGGAAAGACTGATGATAAGTGTTGGAACCGCAGTTCCATGATGAAAGCTTTTGTTTCTCCCTACGGAAACAAACCTGAAGTTGAAACACAAACGTGGATATGTAGGGATAAGGATTTTCTGTATTTCGCGTTCCGCTGCGAGGAACCCATGATGGAGAAACTGCATAAAGAGAAAAAAAACAGGGATGAGTATGTGTGGCGGGATGACTGCGTCGAAATATTCATTGATGGCAAACATGACCACTCTTCCTTTTACCAGATACTGGTCAATGCCATCGGGACGGTCGCCGACATTAAGAACGTTGCGGGAAAAGGAGACATAAAATGGAATTGTGAAGGATTGAAAGCCGCCTCTTTCATAGGCGATGGTTTCTGGAGCGTGGAAGTCGCGGTGCCTGTCGCATCGGTATGCGAAAAAGATAACACGGTAGTCGGAGTTAATCTGCAAAGGTCAAGAAACGTTATATATTCTCCAAGCAGTCTTTTTCCGCAGACACACACACCACTGAATTATGCGGACCTGGTCATCGAAAAGCTTCCGTTTGAAGTAAAGGCAATATTAATATCCGACCCCCTTCTTCTAGGAGACAATCATATTAATGTTGAGGCCTTGAGTAAAAAAGATGCTCCTGATATCAAAATACAGGCGTCAATGTCAGGGAGTGGCGGTGCGGTGGAATGGAAGGATACATCCCTCCTGAAGGGAGATCCTGTAAAAAAAGCAGATATGTTATGTGCACTTAAATCTCCAGGCACAGCCTTATTCAAGTTTGATGTTTCCAGTAATGACAAGCTGTCATATAAATCTTCTTTCACCTTTAATGTGCCGGAAGGACTTGATGTTTTCTTGCCATGCAGGTACTTTTTCAGAAATGAAGGAAACATAAAGATACCTGTAAAATTCAATTACACAATGTCGGGAAACAAGGATTTCACTTTGGATCTGGCTATCGTAAAGGACAGTACAAAAGAAATTGCGCTGAAAGCAGCGTCGCAGATAAAGGGAAATAATGCCGACATTACTATTCCCCTCAATGGACTGGATGCAAATGAGAAATACAATCTCGTTTTTTCAATACTGGACGGAAAAAATCTGTTTTTCACTCAAAGCAGAACTTTTTCCATTATGGACTATAATTAATAAATCAAATTGAAGAGGCCGCCTATGAAAAAGAAATCAGAGAAAAAATACATAACTGCGAAGTTTACTCTTATCGAGCTCCTTATCGTGATTTCGATAATAACAATATTAGCTGGACTTCTTCTTCCAGCTCTAAAAAACGCAAGAGAAAAAGTTCTCCAGATAGAATGTCAGAATAAAATGAAACAGATGGCTTCCGCTGTAATAATGTATTCTGTTGATTTTGGAGGTTACGGTCCGGCAGGAGATGCTGTCGCCAATGGCCTTTTCATACGTGATGTTGCTGGCGGTATTGCCGCATATTTAAATGTGAAAGGGGAATTGCTCAACTTCTCGAACACAGTAGTCCCACCTGTCGCGATATGTTCCAAAGGCGGCCGTTACGGAGGTACCGATCCTTCCAGTTTTAACATGAGTTATGGATTGAATACATATTTAGTCCAAACATATTCGGGAGAACTGAAGAGAGTAAAAAACGCTGCAGGGAGAATGTTGGGGGCCACTATCGGAATTGACGATTGGGCAAATCTTGACACTCCAGCACATGGCAGTGGGGCATGGGCGAGAAACCGCATGGGATGCAGGCATTTTAAAGGAGGCATTTTCAGCTACGTGGACGGGCATGTGAACTGGCTGAAATATGAGAACATTCCGCTGGACCATTACGATGCGTCAGATCCCACAAATTTTTACAAGGAATATTGATTTCAGCAAATAAATATGAAAGATTTTATTTATACAGAAAAATGAAATAAGTATGTTCAACTCGGATAAACATATTCGCCTTGTCCACTGGGGGCTTGGACGCGGTATGCAATTTTATGAGACATGTAAAATTTTCAACATTTGATGCAGAAGTAGAGTTTCGAATATTTATACAACGGACATTTACGTTATAAAAGGTTTATAAGTATGAGGGAATATCATAATCCTATTTTGCCGGGTTTTAATCCTGATCCAAGCATTTGCCGTCACGAAGGGGACTATTACTTGTCCACCAGCTCGTTCTGGTATTATCCCATGTTGCCGATTTATCACAGCAGAGACTTGATAAACTGGACGCTGGTAAATCATGCGATAAAATCAGAGAAGCAGGGATATCGCATAGAGGAAGGATGCCGTAATGGAATTTTTGCTCCGACACTTCGATATAACGAAGCGTTGGAAAAATATTTTATTGTTTCATGCTATAACGACCCGAAATATCCGGACAGAAGAGCTTTTATGATTTCCGCGGATTCTCCGGAAAAAGATTGGAGCGCTCCGGTTTTTCTTAATTCTGAATGCTGCGACCCATCATTGTTTTTCGACAACGATAATCGTACATACGTACAATATATAACTGATCTGCAGGATAATGTTTACCAATATGAAATTGATTCTGAAACAGGAAAAGCATTGTCACCCTCAATAGCAATATGGGCCGGGACCGGAGGGCGAAGGCTGGAAGCTCCTCACATATATCATATTGGCAAATATTATTATCTCATCGCGGCGGAAGGCGGCACTGAAACAGGACATTACATATCCATAGCCAGATCAGATAATGTGAACGGTCCCTTTGAAAGCTGTCCGTCGAATCCGATACTGACACATCGCGACAGAAAAGCGGAATATTCCCCTATTCAGTGCGTAGGCCACGGAGATCTTATTCAGGCCCCGGACAGTAAATGGTGGCTTGTATGCCTCGCTATCAGGCCTATCGGTCCGCATGGAAGCAAAAAAGAAGTATTTCCTTTGGGCAGGGAGACGTTCCTGGCGCCTGTCGAATGGAGCATAGACGGATGGCCGATAGTGAAAAATCCCGGTAATCCCGATGGAACGCTCAGCCTTATAACAAGACCGGAGCGTGAGATGCCTGGACAAATGAATAATGCGTCATGGCATGATGATTTTACAGATGAGCAACTTGATATTAACTGGTATTTCCTGAGAACTCCCCAGACGCAATTCTGGGACTTGCATGAAAAACCCGGATATCTGAAACTCACAGGTATGCCTGTTCGCATGGGTGACTGGAGTTCCCCTGCCCTGATTTGCAGACGGCAGAAAGATTTCGATTTTAATCTAATCGCAAGAATGTTTTTTCATCCTTTACATGAAAATGATGAAGCCGGACTTCTTGTCTTCAGTAATGATGACAGGCATTATGAAATAGGAATCAAAAAACATGAAGGTAAAAATTTACTATTTCTCAGAAGAACAGTATTGGATATTTCCGAAGAAAAAATCCTTTCAGATTGGCAGTCGGATGAAATATTCCTGTCGCTAAATGGCGACAGAGATAAATACCTTTTCAAATACGGCAATACGCAAGAAAATCTTGTGGACGCCGGAACAGGTACTACAACTCTAATCATTCATCCCTGGACAGGCAATCACTTCGGCCCTTACGCGGTGAGTGAAAAACAGACAGCGGTATATTTTGACTGGATCAGATATACCGCTTTAAAAAAATCGTAATCATAAAAGAGAATATAGCGTTAATAGAATTTTCCACCTTGAAAAGTAATTTTAAGCTTTTATCGAAAGTGGAAGTCATAGAGGAAATTCTGGAAGTACGTTTTCCCTTACGCGCAGGGAGGAAAAACCTCCGAGGCGTTAAGCGGAAAATGTCATGTTTCCCTGTCAGAACACGAAACATGATGAAACACGCCTTGAAAAAATCAAAGTTTCAGGTCATCTTAATACTTAAGTGAACAGTATTGGGGTTAAGAGCAAGGGTAAAGAATAATAAACATTTACATAAATCTTGAGATTTTTTTCTAAAATCCTTTCTATAAAACAGGGTTGCAAAGGACCTCAAACAGGGGTATTTTGAGTTTGGCATGTGGAACTCCAATTTGCAAGAAGAGGATATGCGGAAGATAGCAAATGCGCCTCTTGCAAACTTGAAAGATAGCTTCTTATTGAGATTGCATTCGCATGTCGTTTATAATAAACAGATAATGTATTTTAAAAATATTTTCGTTTCTAGTGGTCGCGACCAGTAGGAACGGCGGTACAGAGAGCAAAGATGGGAAAACATTTTCCTTTGACCTTTTAGAAAATCAAGTCATATAAAGTAGCGCACGGCAACTTACATACATCGGCTATAAAACCATCAGAGTTTTAAATCAAGAAAATGTAAAAAACTGAAAAGAAAGAGGAAAAACAATCAATGAAAACCTCTCTTACAGAAACTGACATAGCCCGTAAAATCCTCATTTTGAAAGGGGAAAAAGTAATACTTGACAGGGATTTAGCCGAACTCTACGGAGTCCCGGTAAAACGCCTAAATGAACAGGTAAAACGCAATACTGAACGTTTTCCCGGCGACTTTATGTTTCAGCTTAATAATAAGGAACTTGCAATCTTGAGGTCGCAAAATGAGACCTCAAGTTGGGGCGGTTCCCGATATTTGCCTTATGCGTTCACTGAACACGGCGCACTTATGGCTGCTACAATTTTGAATTCTGAAAAAGCCATTCAAATGAGTGTATTTATTATCAGAACCTTTGTCAAAATGCGCGAAATGATAGTGGAGAATAAAAACTTTGCCGAAAAACTGGACAGGCTTGAGAAGCGCATGGACAAAAATGATGAAAATGTAGAAGTTATGTTTACGGCGATCCGCCAGCTCATGGCCTCGCCTGAAACTCCCTCCAAGAAGAAAATAGGCTTCACAAATAAACTGAAAGAAATTTCTTGAAACAAGTCAAAGGGTTTTTGAAATGCAAAAAATAAAATTTAATCAAAAATTCTTTTGTTTAAGCTCAAACTCGAATTTTTATTTTAAAAAGTTATCTGGAGAAGATGGTGTTCCGGGCGGGGATCGAACCCACGACCATCTGCTTAGAAGGCAGATGCTCTATCCTCTGAGCTACCGGAACAACTTAACGGGCATTTACTTTAACAGCAAGATGAAGAAAGTAAAGTGTTGATTCTATGGAAAACTTAATAAGTTTAGGCGGTTTTTTCTGTTTTGCGTTCACAGCGTGGCTTCTCTGCCATAAAAAAAGGAATATCAGATGGAGGCCTGTCATAGGCGGAATAATACTCCAATTCGCAATAGCGGCAATTGTTTTTCTGCTTCCTTTCACCAGAAATCTTTTTCTTCATCTCAGTGATGTTTTCACAAGTGTTCTGGAGTTTTCGCGGGAAGGAATACTATTTGTTTTCGGGGAACTGGGCGCGTTGAAATCCCCGCAGGGGCTTATTCTGGCATTTCAGGTATTTCCATTCATAATAGTATTTTCAAGTCTGATGGCGCTGCTTTACTATCTGCGGATAATACCGGCGCTGATAAAAGGCATGGCATGGGTACTTGCCCGCTCATTGAAAACAAGCGGGGCAGAATCCTTATGCGCGGCATCAAATGTTTTTGCCGGGATAGAATCGATAACGGCTATAAGGCCCTATCTCGAAGGCATGACAAGATCAGAAATTTTTACCATTCTTACCGTGGGAATGGCGACAGTGGCATCAAGCGTAATGGCTGTTTATGTTTCATTCCTCTCCTCCGTATTGCCCTCTATTGCGGGACACCTGATAAGCGCTTCCCTTATATCTGTTCCAGCAAGTTTCGTGGTCGCGAAACTCATGATGCCGGAAACCGAAGTTTCGGAAACTGCCGACTATGCAAGTTGCAAACTGCACATTGATGAAAATCTCACTTCAATTACAGAATCGCTCATATCGGGCGCGATGGCCGGGGCAAAGCTTGCCGGAGGGGTCGCTATAGCGCTTATAGCCTTTATCGGCATCCTCGGCATCGTGCGGGGCCTTTTCGCGCACTTCACAGGAAGTGATATTTCGATTGAACAGCTTATCGGTTATGTATTCTATCCCGCCGCGTGGCTCATGGGGATACCCGCAAATGAAGTGCCGGCTGTTTCAAAAATGCTCGGAGAACGCATTATTCTTACAGAAATACCAGCCTACCTCGATCTGGAAAAATTCGCGAAGGCCGGCGGAAGCCCACGAAGCGTACTGATAACAAGTTACGCTCTCTGCGGTTTCGCGCACATCGCGTCAATGGCAATATTTACCGGCGGAATGTCGGCGCTGGCACCGTCAAGAATAACACTCATATCCAAATTGGGACCAAAAGCCCTGCTTGCCGCAACGATTGTAACGCTTATGACCGGAGCGGTGGCAGGAATTTTTTACTGGGGACAGAAAGGAATAATTCTATGAAAATACTATTCTCTAAAATGCACGGGGCGGGAAATGATTTCATTGTCGTGAACCTTACCGGAAACAAAATGGAACAATCTCCAGGCGTGATAAAAAAATTATGCGACAGGCACAGGGGCATAGGCGCGGACGGCGTGATTTTTCTCTCGGCAAACCCTGACGGAGAAAACGTGAAAATGGATTTTTACAACAGCGACGGCTCCAGGGCCGGAATGTGCGGAAACGGTTTAAGATGCGCCGGTCTCTTCGCGTACAGGTATATGGTAAAAAAAGAGAACATTTCCTTTATAACCGACGCCGGACTTCTCCATGCCGAAATAAAAGGAACAGAGACGCTAAGGATTGACATCCCCGTTCTGGAAGACTTCACCAAACAGGAGATGCCGGACGGAAAGACTGTTTACAGAGGAAATACAGGGGTCCCTCACGCGATAGTCGTTGTAGAAGATATAAAAGCGGCAGACGTATTCAACGAGGGAAGAAAGATACGTTATCATGCTCTTTTCGCGCCGGCGGGGACAAATGTCAACTTCATCGCCCTGCCCCCGGAAGCGGATGCGCCGATAAGGATAAGGACCTATGAAAGAGGCGTGGAAGATGAAACACTCGCCTGCGGTACGGGGATAACGGCAGCGGCCGTCTGTGCATTTAAATTTCTAGGGAAACCTCTTAATCTGAAATTTATTACTGAAGATAATGACAATTTATCTGTTGAATTACAGACAAAGGATAATATTGTATGCTCCGCGAAATTAAGCGGACCGGCTGTTGAGGTTTTTCAGGGAGAACTGAAAACTGAGACAAGCGGTATTTGGCAGAATGCTTTCTCGCATTAAATAAGGAAAGGGTTTGAGAAATGCAACTAAAGGGCGTATTCACCGCGATTGTAACACCGTTCACAAAGGGCGAAGTTGATTACGAAAAATTAAAGGAACTGGTGAATTTCCAGATAGAGGCCGGTGTTGACGGGATTGTTCCTGTTGGTACCACAGGGGAATCCCCTACCCTCACAGTCGAGGAACATTGCAAGGTAATTGAAACAGTAATAGAGACCGCAGAAAAACGCTGCACAGTTATCGCCGGCACCGGAGCGAATTCCACACTGGAAGCAATAGAACTTACACTGGAAGCAATGAAAAGCGGCGCGGATGCCAGTCTTCAGGTGACGCCTTATTACAATAAACCCACCCAAGAGGGGCTTTACAGACATTTCTCAATAATCGCGGAAAAAACCGGCTTGCCTATCGTTCTCTACAATGTGCCTGGGCGTGCGGGAGTGCCGATAAACGTCGATACGATAGCGCGGCTCAGCAAAGTTCAGAACATAGTTGCGGTCAAAGAGGCGGGCGGCAGCGCGGAACGCGTCTCGGCCATTCTCGATATCTGCGACATTACAGTGCTCAGCGGCGATGACAGCCTGACAATACCAATGATGTCTGTCGGAGCGACAGGAATAATAAGCGTAGCGTCAAACATCATACCTGCTGAAGTGAAGGCAATGGTTGACGCTTTCGCATCCGGCGATATCGTGAAGGCCCGGCAACTGCACATGAAATACTATTGTCTTTTCAGAGATCTTTTCATAGAGACTAATCCAATACCGGTGAAAGAGGCTATGGCATTAAAGAAAATGATGACCTGTGAATTCCGTCTGCCTCTTTGTCCCATGTCAGAAAAGAACAGGGAGATATTGAGGAATTCGTTGTCAAGAGCTGGAGTGCTCTGAGAGGTTTCCATCCCTGAAATCAGGGAATTTAATTATTCTGAAACAAAATGCTGCCACTGTCAGGAATGATATCGGCAGCATTTTAATTTTTAATCATAAGGAAGTTGTGACTTTTCCGGAAAAATACACCAAGGTAGTCCATGTTAAAAGTCTGATTATTTCAAGAATTTTACATGGAAAGCCCTTGAAATAGTCTTTTCAATAAACTAATTTATATGTTAGGAATATTACATCGATGGGGTATTTTTCGTCACTCTCTCTGACATCTGAAAGGATGGTTTAAAATGCCGGCTAAAGCAAGGCATATTATATCAGAACTGCAAATAAAAAATTCATTGGGCCTTCATGCAAGGCCGGCTTCGCTTTTTGTCCAGACCGCAACGGCATTTGACGCCGAAATAATGGTCGAGAAGGATGGCGAAATCGTCAATGGAAAAAGCCTGATGGGACTTCTGATGCTGGCGGCCGGATGCGGCTCAGTAATAAAGATTCAGGCAAAAGGCACTGATGGACAGAATGCTATAAAAGCATTGGAAGAGTTGATAAACCGTAAGTTTGACGAGGAATAAAGAGTGGAAACAGGTAAACGGGAAATAGTATTTCACGGCATACCGGCATCGCCCGGTATCGCGATCGGTACCGTTCTGCTCATCGGACACCACGGAAACACCTACAAGATGCCGGAGGACAAAGCAATCTCCGAAGACGCAATTCCCTCTGAAATCCTGAAGTTCAACAATGCCTTGGATAAGACACGCGCCGAAATACAGGACATACAGAAACAAGTCCAGTCGAAAGTTGAGGAAAAAGACGCAAGCATCTTTGACGCGCACCTGCTTATAGTCGACGACAAAATGTTGATGAATGAAGTTGAAGAGATGATAAGAAAAAAGACGCGTCCCGCAGACTTCTGTTTCTACAGGATTATACAGCGTTATGTATCCGCGCTTTCCGTAATGACAGATCCCTATATCAAAGGAAGGACCGCTGATATTGAGGATGTGGCCTCCCGCATAATATCAAATATCCAGGGGCAGCAACGGCAAGTACTTGACCACCTTCCAGGGCAGAGAATAATTATCGCGCGCGATCTTACACCCTCCGACACGGCCCTTCTGGACAGAGAAAATGTTCAGGCATTCGCCATTGAGACAGGAAGCAGGACGTCCCACACTGCTATATTGGCCCGTTCAATGCAGATACCCGCAGTTGTCGGTCTTCAGAAATTGTATGAAAGGCTTCAGAACGGAGACTTTGTCATTGTCGATGGTTTTATCGGTACGGTCATAATAAATCCGAAGGAAGAAACACAGAATCTCTATGCGCTGAAAGAGACAAAGGAAGAACAGTATTATGCGGATTTGCTGAAGGAAAGCAGATTACGGCCGGAAACAATTGACGCTTTTTCCGTCCAGTTGGCAGCCAATATCGAACATCTGAACGATATCACTCAAGCAAAACTTTACGGCGCCGCCGGTGTAGGGCTCTTCAGGACAGAATATCTTTATATCAACGCACAGGTGCTTCCGTCTGAAGACGACCAGTTCAATATATACAAAAGCGCCGCGGAGTCGCTCGAAGATCAGCCTATTATAATCAGGACACTTGACCTTGGCGGAGACAAACTCTCGTCACATATAACATCATCAAAGGAATTGAATCCCTTTCTGGGACTGCGCGCGGTAAGGCTTTGCCTGCAGAAAAGACAGGACCTCCTCATAACTCAGATAAGGGCGATACTGCGCGCAAGCGCGTTCGGCAATGTAAAAATCATGTTCCCCATGATTACCTGTGCGGATGAAGTCGATAAACTGAAAGAAATGGTCGAAGAAATAAAGCAGGAACTCCTTAAATCAAAGATCGACTTCAACAGAGACGTCGAACTGGGAATAATGGTAGAGACACCGTCAGCCGCTATAATCGCAGATGTTCTGGCACAAAAGGTTGACTTTTTCAGTATCGGCACAAATGACCTTGTTCAATATACTCTCGCCGTCGACAGGGGCAATGAAAACGTGGCATACCTTTATCAGCCATCCCATCCGGCAATTCTCGATCTCATAAATCGCGTTGTCAAAGCCGCAAGAAATAATAAGATATGGGTAAGTCTCTGTGGAGAAATGGCCAGCGACCCGCGATATACTCCGATACTGGTGGGGCTTGGTATAAATGAATTGAGCATGAGCCCTGTTTCCCTTGGCGTAATCAGGAGGATTATAAGGAGAATGAGGATGCACGAGGCCGAGGAAATAGCCGAAAAATCGATAAAATGCAAAACTGCTGAAGAAGCGCTGGAACTCTCAGAAAACCTTCTCATGAAAATAGCGCCGGATATCGTCAATATAGCTCTGAAAGGCCTCTAATCTCTTCACTCCGCGATCGAGCGTTTACATCAGAGTGTAACCCCATCACGTATTCTCTGCGCTATCAGCATCCGTACAGCGCGGAAGAATAATGTAAAAAGTAGTGCCTATCTCTTTCTGGCTTTCAACATGCACCCATCCTTTATGATTCGAAATTGTCCCGTAAACCATAGCGAGCCCCATGCCAGAGCCCTTGCCTATGGGCTTCGTCGTAAAAAAGGGCTCAAAAATACGGTTAATGATATCGCTGCCTATGCCCATCCCGTTATCTTCGATTCTGATGCAGTAAAAATCTCGCCTGCGGACGTTTTTCCCGTCGGGCGGCTTCCATGGGAGGGCGTCAAAAGCGTTTGCCCTGTCCACGCTTATATAAATGTATCTGTCGCTTTTTTCCTTACTTTCCAAAGCATCCCTCGCATTGATAAGGAGATTGAGGAGGACTTGCTGGAGCTGAACGGCATCACCCACTACAGGCATTTTCTCATCGGCTATATCCAGATTAAAGTCAAGGCCTTCCTGACTTTTAGGCATAAAGAGTTGAGCGCTTCTCCTGACGAGGTCTCCCAGCTCCAGCACTTTCTTCACGTACTGGCCTTTTCTCGCAAAACCGAGAAGCTGCTGTGTCAGCTGAGAGGCCATTTCAGTTATTTCATTTATTTTCTCCAGATGCCGCAATACGTCTTCATCCTCCACATTGTACATATAAGTTATAACGTCGACGTGTCCCTGTATCGCGTGTATATAGTTATTGAAATCATGCGCAACACCGCCAGCCAGCTTGCCTACTGATTCAAGCCGCTGCGCATGTGAAAGTTTCATGCTCAGATCATCCTTCTCCATTGCCAGCTTCTTTTCCTCGGTAACATCTCTCCCGAAAACAATAAGCATGGACATGCCCTCGATGTAAATGCTGGATATCGCCATATCGAGATTTATTTTAGTTGAAGAGGAAAAAGCGTAACATTGCAGGCGCTGTATATGCGGACCTTCGGTAGTGTCTTCCACTCTGAAACTTTTATAATACAGTTCCCATTCCACAGGTTTGCCGTCCTCACCGTAAATCATCTTTGAAAAGTTCTGTCCTATAAGTTCCTTTCTCCCGCCAAGACGAAGTACGCGAAGAGCGGCAAGATTGGCATCAAGTATTTTGCCTTCCGTATCAAGCAGCAGAATCATGTCGCTCGCATTTTCCACCACCATGCTGTAACGGCCTTCCCACTCGCGAAGATTTTTCTGAAGGGCCTGGGCTTTGCCGTAGCCTCCGAAAAAGGCAAAAACGATGTCCATGGGACTTCTGCCTTCCCCCGGTATCTCCTCGTCTATTCTGGATATGTAAAGAGTGGCCAGTATGCTGAGCCATATAGTAGCGACAGCCTTGGCTATATAAGATGAATTCAGATAAAGCCACCACTCTGCCTGCCCCCAGTAGCATGCGCTCACATAAACAAACGTGTCGACAAGCTGCGTAAGCATCAGCGCCCCGAGTACGCAGAAGAAAAGTCTGCACTGAAGATTTCTGAGCCGCTGAAAAAATATTGGTATCAGAAAAAGGTCCAGAGTTTGCGAAAGGGTCGCGGCGCTCATGGTGCGCTGACTCTGGCGGAGAAGGTAATTCATGAGATCGGCGCTGGTGCCCTGAGATATGGAATACCCCGGCCAGTCACACTGGGTAACTGTTATATGACTTATATAAATATATATGCCTAAAGAAGCCATGACTCCAATGATAAGGCGTTGCGTGGCAAGCGTGCCTTCCGTCACATACACTATCATAAGGGCAGCCAGGTAAGGAAGAAAAAGTACAGTGGAGGAAATATAAAAATCCGCGCCGGGATAGCCCAGTATGATTTTAAGTTCCACCGCGCTGACTATCTGAGTGAAAACCAGCAGAAGCCCAATGGCAATATAGAAAGAGGCGCTTCCTATCACCTTTCTCAATCCGTGCAGAACCAGGAGCGCCACAAATATGAAAGTGATCTCCAGAAGTGCCAGACCGCAAGTAAATAATACTTCCAAAGTTTCAATCCCGGATTAAGCGTTTTTATCTATTGTTCTGAGTTTCTCCCTGACAAGAGCGGCACGAAAAACATCCCGTTCTTCCGAAACAAGTTCTTTCTTTGCGTATTTCTGCAGATGAGCGGGCTGTATTATAACAAAAAGCTCATTGACGGTATGAATGTCCACCGAAGAAAACATACCCATGTCAACACCCATCCTGAGCGCTGAAAGCGAATTGAGGGTTTCCTCGCTGGAAATTATGTAGGCATGCCTCAATATGCCGTAAGCGCGCCCGACATGGTTCAGAAGAAACTCCTGCTTCTTTTCCAGAAGCGCCTGCCGCGCGTTTTTCTCGTGCCCGATTATCTGACGTATCACAGTGGAAAGACGGTCTACTATCTGCTCTTCGGATTCTCCCAGGGTACTCTGGTTGGATATCTGATAAAGATTGCCGAGGTTTTCCGTGCCTTCGCCGAAAAATCCCCTCACCGCAAGCCCAAGCTTGCTGACGCCCTGAGTTACCGCATATATCTGGCCGGAAAGAACAAGTCCCGGCAGGTGAAGCATAACGGAAGCGCGCATCCCGGTACCCACATTGGTAGGACATGAAGTAAGATAGCCCAAATCATTGTCAAAAGCGTATGGCAATTCCTTCCCCAGATTGTCATCAAAAGCGTTTATAGCCTCCCATACCTCTCTTAACTGAAAGCCGGGTTTTAATGCCTGAATCCGTATATGATCTTCCTCGTTAATCATAATGCCGATATCCTCGTCACGGTTGACGACTATCCCCGCGCCGTAACGTTCAGCAACAAATTCCCTGCTGATGAGCCTCCGTTCAAGAAGCACTTTTCTATCAAGTTCCTTGAGCTTTATAAGATTGAAATCCAGAGGCAGATTGAAGCAACCGGCTTTCCTGATGGCGACCTGAATAGCCGACATGGTATTGGCAAGACGTTCCGGGTCCGCTGAAATAGTAAAGGGTATCCCTTCAAGATTGCGGGCCAGTCTTATCCGCGAACTGATGGCTATATCGTCTTCCGGCCCGCTGTCGGAGAGCCAGCTTACCTTGTTGCTTAAAAGCATTTCCACATTGTTTTCAGATTCAGGCATATTATAAAATCCTTTTTTTCAGTATCAGCCGTTGTTTTTCAGCGCGTTTATCTTATCCCTCACAACGGCCGCTTTTTCATATTCTTCTCTCTGGACAAGCTCATCCAGTTCCTTCTGTAAATTCATTATTTCAAGCATGAGTTTTCCGGCTTCCCTGTTATTTTCACCGCCCGGCCTCTTGCCGACATGCATAGCGCCCCTGTGCATGTTTTTCAGCGCCGAAGTCAGTATTTCTCTGAACACCTGATAGCATTTGGCGCAACCAAGCCTTCCAGTTTTGCGGAACTTCGCGGTATCCCAGCCGCAGTCTTCGCAGACCAGGAGGTTCTGCGGCTCGGCAGAAGACAGTTCTTCCTTATGCTCTTCATCCTGCGTCATGTCAATCTGGCCGGAAAGATTGTAAAGCATTTCGGCAAGATTAAAGCCCTGAAGCACGGGATCGCTCTGTGATTTTTTTGCGGCGCATTCAGCACATATATGCAGGGATTTCTTTTCACCGTTCACGATTTCCTGTATATGTATGGTGGCGGGATTCTTATTGCAAATTTTGCACAACATATCAGCACCCGTTTATTTTATTTGATTTTCATTAAATTAAAAGCTCACCAGAACAGATTTCAATCTACTGTCTTTTCATGAACCTGTCAAGCTCCGCCATATCCCTCGCGCCCAGTTCCACGGCATCATCACGAAGAACACCTCTGTTGATAATTGTTATTTTAGCGGCGGCCTCCAACACTTCAAGCCTGTCAAACGCCTCCAAAAGGGATTTGCCGACAGCAAGCGCACCGTGATTTCTCATGACAATACAGTTTGAAGAAGCTGACGCTGCGGAAACAGCTTTTGCCAGCTCTTCGGAACCCATGCAATAATACTCCGCATACGCTATCTCCCCTAAAATGGCATAGGATTCTGCAAGAAATTTATTGCTTATCCGCGCCTTTGACGCGGCAAACGCGCTCACGTTCACGGGATGCGCATGGACTATAGCTTCCACATCGGGACGGCTTTTATAAATCCCCAGATGCATGCGGCTTTCAATTGTCGGCCTGAACGGCAACCCTGTAATATTGCCGTCCATGTCAAGCTGACCGATTTCGCATCCTTTCATCTGTCCTTTATCAGACGCGGACGGGGTAATCAGCACTGTACCGTCCTTCCATCTCATGGAAATATTCCCGCCTGAAGTAGTTGTCAATCCCTGCGTGTAAAGCCGCCTCATAAAATATGCTATCGTATCTTTAGCCTCATCCAACTTCATCATTCAGCCCTTCTGCTAAGATTTTAAATATGCTCCCAAATAATACGATATTTAACGCCAAAATTCAATAGCGGACGGATATATTCTTCATTCATTGTTTTTTATTCTGCAGAAGATATGAAGCCCGTCATCAATGAGTTTTGTAAAGCTTTCCGGATGCCCCGAAACCCAGGATAATTCCTGCTGTTTATTATAAAAGCCGTTTGTTTCACTGCTCAGATCTATAAGTAGATAATCGGCATTCGCTTTTTTGAGCCGTTCCAGCCATATCTCATATGATATCGGCGTTTCCCGCATTTCCCTGAATGAACTGAAATCATGAACATGCGCTGAATTAACTGAGCTTATGGGTATATAGTGAACCTTGTTTCCGGGCATATACTCCAGAAACATATAGTTGTACCATCCACCCACGGAAGCAACTATAACTTTTTTCCCTTTTTCGTAATCCGTCATGACAATATCAAAGCACTCAGCCGCGACAGGCCCCAGAAGATACTTATAACAGACCTTTTTAGCCTCCAAGCTTATGGTAAAGCAATACGGAATATAAAGCGCAGGCAGCAGATATATTCCTGGAAACGCTTTTCTTAATAACTTTCCAGATAGAAATGCCAGTAAAGCAATGGAAAGAAGCAGTATCAGCACTGCCTGCGCGCTCTTTTCCCATGTCGTAAAATTCAATACAACGCAAATCAAAAAAACAATAACGGCACAAAATGGAAAAGAAGTATCCCTGATACTATCAGCAAAAGGTATCAGCAACAAAGAACTCAGCATGATTAACGGAATAAACTGCCTTGCCCCGGTCATGGCCGGATAATAATATATCTGCACAAGAAAAAGGCCAATCACCGCAATCGCCAGAGAAATAACGACGTATCCGCTGATTTTGGTTTTTTTCACAAAAAAAGCAAATGCCAATGCCGCAAACGGAACCGCACCGTAAAAAATCAGCGAAACATAATTCAAGCCCCAGATACCCTCTGAAAAAAACAATTCAATCGCGGCCTTTCCCAACCCCGCGGCCGGACGATCAAAAACAATTCCGTTCGGAAATATATCCAGGCCCGCTATACAGACTTTCACAGGATAAAACGGATTGCCCGTATCAATCCAATTCCACAAATAACAAGGAAGCGCCGCAAAAAAAGCCGCGATATCCATGATAATAATGTTTTTGCGCAGCTTTTTCTTCGCGCAGAAAAAAATAATAGAAAAGAAAGCTGTTAAAAGCGGCGTAAGCATCAGACCTATAAGTTTGATGGAAGCGGAAGCCCCCAGAATTAAGCCGCTTAAAATCGATATCCTCCAGTCTTTCCGCTCCACGCTTAAAAGCATCAATGCAAATCCCAGCGTCAGAAAAACACCGTTCAGGACATCACTGTATCCCATAACCGAATTTGCCGATATGAGTCTAGTATAAAACATTATATCCAGCGCCGCCAAACAAGCCGTTCTCTTCACGTCAAAAATTTCCCCGATCATCAAAAAGGCGCTGCCGATCGCAAGAAGCAATATGAGCTGTAGGAATATCGCTATTGAAGAATTATTGAATGGTATCATCATCCATCCGTAGAAAATTTCACCGTATATGGGAAAATACTCATGAGGAAGGCCAAGGAGCGGCACCCTGGAAATACGCCCGTCCGCTATCCAGGTCGCCGGGTAAAAGAAATGGTACAGATAGGTATCCGTTCCAGATTGAATTGTAGTACCGTATAAGTAGCGCGCCATGCCAACAAAAAAGATTATCAGAAGAATTCTTTCGCTGAGATTAAAAGGCCGCACTGGAGGAAGACTGGAC
>MHBF01000089.1:0-18886 GCA_001803225.1 Lentisphaerae bacterium GWF2_44_16
ATGAGAAGGACCGCTGACTATCATTATGTAAGTCCCGGACTTTTCGCATTCTTCTTCAATTTCTTTTACAGGTATTCCTTTTACGGCAATAACTGTAATATCATCGCTGACGGCCTCATCCATGAATTCGGCCCGCGATATGCTTAACTTGATCAGTGTAGCAAAGTCAAAAGCACCTGCACAGGCATAAGCGCTGAGTTCTCCCAGGCTGAAACCGGCAAAGTACGAAGGCTTGGGCAGGCTGTCTTTTAATCCCTGCCAGATACCGTAACAGAACACGCATATCAGAGGTTGAGCATATTTATTCGGAAGTATTTTTTCTTTTAAAAGTCCTTCCGCTCCGGATACCTTGATACCGATGGAAGCACATGCCTCCTCAAGATATTTCATAAGCTCACGGTTTCCCATAAAAAGCCTGAACATATCCGGATTATGCCCGCCTTGCCCTGAAAACAATATTGCCAGACTCATGATTTCTCTTTCGGACTTTTATTTGTTGTAAAAACTGCGTCAGCTTTTTGATTTGCCTAGAAATTGCTGAACAGTCAAAATATCAATATCGAAAGTTCTTTTCAGTTTTAACAAATGCTCATCACCGGAAACAATATATTTTGCATGCGCTTCAAGGGCCAGTCCGATAAATATAAGGTCATCTGTATCGTCAATAGAAATTGTATTCATTTTTCTTTTGGTATTTGCGGAGACCGTATAAACTTCACACTGCATCAAAAGGCTTTTCATAATCGTCCCAACGTCTAAATTCCTTTTGAGCAATATTTCCTGAAATTTCTTTCTCTTCAAAACATTTTCAAGTTCAACAAGAGTTTCAGGAGACTGAACTAATTGGAATGAAGCAAATATCAGTTTTAAGGCTTCGTGAGGAAGACCAGTCCATAGAACGGCGGAAATAAATACATTCGTATCAAGCACTATGTTCATTTGGAACGTCTTGATTTATGTATTTCTCTGTTGATTTTCTGCATGGATAGATAGTCACTCTCCGGCTTTTGTGCAAAGTCCAGAAGAGAGTGACTTTTTTTGATGATCAAAGAATCTCCTTCAATCACCGCCAGCAGTTCTTTCTGTTTTCCCAACCATTTGAGAACCGATTTATCCAGCATCAAACTGCTGCCTTTTGTGTGTAAAATCGTGGATTGCATAATGCATCCTTCTAATTAATGATTTAATTAATTATAGCTAAGATAAGTTACGATTACAAGCCCTGTCTGTAACGCTGTCGATAAAAATAACGCATGAAAGAATATCCGCAACCCCGCCGGGACTTAAATTCCGCTTTATGAATTCCCTGTGTATTAGCGCGGCTTCAATGAACCAGTCTTTGTTGAAAACACCGCCCTTTCCAAGAAATGCACGGGCTTTTTCACGTGAAAACTCCAGGGCTTCCACTCCGCCCCTATAAAGGATATTGCTGTCATCAGTCTTGAGGAGTATTTCAAAAAACGCATGAATCAGGGCGGCGTTGAAATCGCCTGTTTCTTTCATACATTTTCTGAAAACAGGAAGTCCCGTTTCAAAGACCGACGGAAAGCCTTCCGCGGCTTCCTGTCTTACTCCGCGAATACCGTAACGCTTCTCGACGGTATTTCCGTGAGTCTCTTTTTCGGAATGGTGGGACAGCAAATCTTTTCCCCAGTTTTTCATCAGACATCGCCTGACGTCTTCAGCCCCGGCCCCAGGGTTTTCCAAAAACGCGCAGGCGGCGGCCGCGCAGAGAAGCCCCAGTGAAAATATCGCGCCCCTGTGAGTGTTGATGCCGGAAGCGGCTTCAAGCATATTTTTTTCGGCTTCCATGCCCGCAGTTTTCAAAGCGGCGAAAGGCCTTTTTTCAATTCCCATTTCGGCTATCACGGAGAAATATCCTTGCAGGGAACGGATGCTCGTTACAAAATCACAAGCGTTCATATCGCTATGGCTTCCCTCGTCATAAATGCTCACGAGCCCAGGCTTGGGATAAGTCAGCAGTTCAAGGAAAAGCGCTTCCACGGCTTTTTCAGAAATGCCCTTTTGCGGAGAAAAATTTTGGGAAAGCATTTTCCTGATTCTGCTTTTATCGGCAAGATAAACGGAGTTGAGCCTTTTCACAAGCAGTTTATCGGAGGGCGTGAAAAACTCCTTCATATTGACAAAGGCCCCGTCGGGAAGCAGAAATTCGCAATCCGCCGTTATGCCGTTTTTATTTTCATATTCTCTGAAAATCTTTTCCGCTTTTTCACAATCCGAGAAAGTTTCAACATTCATCACAATATCCATATCGGAGCTTTTCCGCAGAAAGTTTTTCCCCGAAACATATTGCCAGAGCAGGGAACCGAAGACACGGGGAGTCTCAAGTTCTGCCGCTTTTATTTCATTAAGGAGTTCCGGGACTTGCAGAGCGGGCGGAGGCGCGAACCTCACTATGTCGGAGCGCTTCACTGAAAAAGACGCGCGGAGCGGTTTGCCTTCACCGTTCGGCATGGAAAAACCGAGATTGAAAAGCTCCGGTTTTTCAGGGTTGAAACGTGCAAGGACAAAGGGTTTTCCCAAGTCTATCCATGCGGCAATATCTTTTCTGAAAACTTCATCGCTGATATTGCTTACAGGCGTATTTTTTTCAAGCCATACAAGCCAGTGGCGGTTGAAAATTCTGGATAGGATGTGTTTCAATCGCCTATGCCTCTGAGAGGATTTTTTCGATGACGGGTTTGCTCAAAGTCCTCCCGCCTCTCTCAAAAGCGAGCTCATAGCGTTTATCTTCCCTGTCAGTCAGGCTTAGGGCCTTTGCGAGTTTGCGCGCGAGATTGTCATTACTCCATATTTCATCAATGCCGCCGAGTGTCTCAAAATTAGCCGCGGACGGCGCGAATACCGGGGAATTCTCACTTAAATCCTCAAGCTTTTCAAGAGGTATTTTCGTTACTCTGGACATGGCCTTGAGTGTCATCTCGCCGACCTGCGCGTCTTCCAGACTGTAAATGTGATCTGAAGTAAGTCCCATGGCTATGAAAGAACCGGCCCAGCCCCAGCCGTAAACAATTGTTACGAGATGATGCCCTCTCATTCTCGCCAGTTGAAGAGTCTTCAAAAGATGAGCAAGATAAGCGTTCAGGCCGAGAAGTTCCTCCTGCAAACCCATTTTATGCCCCTTTGAATCCACAAGCATGACAATGGGGCAGCCCGGATGATTTGCGACAGTGTCAAGCACGTGTTCCGAGAGCCGCAGAAGCATTTCCAGATCAAGTTCCGCGCTGTTTTTAGCGCCTATCAGAGAGACTTTGCCCGTCTCAGCCGTACAATATCCGGTAATGACATTGCCGTTTACAGCGCACCCATGGCCGAGAGGGAAAAGCGAATCGAGAAGCATTTCGAGTTTCATAATTTTTCACTCCTTGCGGCGGCGCATTTTTCTCTGAAGGAATTTGCGTCCGTCATTGATATTGATGAGCTGTCCCCTACTCCGAGGACTTTCCAGATATCACAGGCCGTCCTGCTGTTGCCGAATTTCTCATAACGTTCGGCAAGTATCCTGTGTTCCTTTTTGAGAGCATCGAGGGTCAGTTCCTCAGGCGGATTCAAAAGACCGGAAGCTATTTCACGGAAAGAGGCTATGTCGTCATCGGCAAACTCATCCGCGTCCCCCGTTATATACCTGTGGCGGCCTCCGAATGTGCGCCATACCAGCGCCCTGTCTTTCGAGTCAAACTCCTCCACCCCGAGAACAGTTTCAATCACTATCGGGCCTGAAACGCCCAGTCTGCCGCGTTCGGACATAATGACATGATCGAAACATTTCGCCGCGATGCTGGCGCCGCCGTAACAGCCGACATTGCCCCCGATCATGGCGATACAGGGTATGCCGGCAGAACGCGTATCAAGCACCGCTCTCACGAGTTCAGCCACCGCGATAAGCCCGATATTGGCTTCATGCAGACGCACGCCTCCTGAATCAAAAGCAAATATAACGGCGGCGGGCTTGTCTCTCTGCGCGCGTTTCAGGAGCCCTACAAGTTTAGCGGCTTGAACTTCTCCTATCGAGCCTCCGTCAAAAGCGCCCTGCTGGGCCGCCATGAAAACCGTATTGCGGTTCAGTTTCCCTATGCCCGTAACGACGCCGTCATCAAACTGCACCGGCAGATCAAGCGCGACAAGATTGGGACTGACAAGACGTTCCGTCGGCGGAAATATTTCGCTGAAGGAGCCTTCGTCGAGAAAATACTTTATAATTTTTCTTGCGTCGGCCTCCGAATATCTGTGTATTTTCCGGTTCATAAATTTCCTCCGCTCATATCCTCAAGCGCCTGAGTAACGCGCAGTTTCACTACAGCTGGCACCGCGCCGCCGTCATTGATGGAAATTTTGAAGCCCCCTGCGTTGAAGTCCCGTGCCACGTCCGAGAGCACGGCTTTCCATGTCTCGTTGAAACCGCTTATCGCGGTATTGACATCAACGCTTAATTTATCGGGATTATTTTTGTCGAGTTCAATCATAACTTCAAGATTTGCCGAGGCGACAACGCCCGCTATGGCAAACGGTTTCTCAAGCGCCGCCCCGTTAGGGACCGACTTGAAATCATATTTCAATTTTTCCATAAGTGCTGTCCTTTCACCAGTTCACAAATTCCGCCGGAGGATTATATAAGCCGCCGGAAGCTATTACAAGGTCTTTTATCGATCGCGCCGCAAGCAGGTCCGTCGTCGCGTCTGATGCCTTTATCCCTAAATCCTCGGGCCTCTTTATAATACCCCTGTCCCTGAGATTTTCCACATCCCTCAGCGACCTGCCGAGACCGACAGGAGTATATCCGGCAACGCCCCTTACCGCCTGTTCGCGTTCTTCCTCACTGCGGCAGAGATGCAGAGAGGCTATCCCTTCTTCGGTAATGATATGCGTCAGGTCGTCGCCGTATATCATTATCGGCGGTATCTCCTGCCCCATGTCTTCGGCCACCGCGAACGCGTCAAGCTTTTCAACAAAAGTCGGCTGTCCGCCCTGCTGGAAAGTCTCAACAAGCTGTACCACCAGCTTTCTGCCGCGCGGATCGTGTCCCCCTGCCTCGCGGCCTGCCCTGAGCCATGCCCCTGACGCATGGCGGCGGCCTCTGCTGTCACATCCCAGATTGGGCGCTCCTCCGAAACCGGCCACACGCCCGAGCGTCGCCGTCGAACTGTTTCCGTAAGTGTCTATCTGAAGCGTAGAGCCGATGAAAAGGTCTATCCCGTAATGTCCCGCCATCTGAGCAAAAGCCCTGTTGGAACGCATCGAGCCGTCCTTGCCGTTGAAGAAAACATCTGAACGCGCCCTGATGTAGTCCCCCATGCCTATTTCACTGCCGGGCGAAAAAACCGATTCGACAAAGCCCGCCTCTATCGCCGGTATCAGTGTCGGATGAGGATTCAGAAGCCAGTGTTTACATATTTTGCCTTTCAATCCGAGTTCCGCCGCATAAGTTGGAAGCAACAGTTCAATCGCGGCGGTATTGAAACCGACGCCGTGATTCAAACGCTGAATGCCGTATTCCGCATATATTCCCTTTATAGCCATCATCGCCATGAGGACTTTTATCTCGTCAAGTTTCGCGGGGTCTCTCGTGAAAAGAGCGTCCATGGCATAAGGCCTGGGACTCTGTACTACGAAGTCAACCCAGTCACCGGGAACGTCCGCGCGGGGAAGTTTTTCAACTATGTTGTTGACCTGCGCTATCACTATCCCGTTATGAAAAGCCGTGGCTTCCGCTATTACCGGACTGTCTTCCGCGTTGAAACCAAAGTAGAGATTGCCGTCCTTGTCCGCGGATTCCGCGCAAAGCAGACAGACATCAGGGGTCAGATCTATAAAATATCTCGCGTAGAGCTCAGGATAAGTATGTATCGCTCCTATTTCTATTTTCTTTGACGTGATAAGCGATGCCATCCGCCCTGCCTGCCTGCCGCAGTACGAAAAATCTATTTTCGAGGCGATGCCCGATTCAAAAATATCAAGATGCTCCGGCAAAGACACCGTCGATATCAGCAGGTGTATGCCTTTAACCTTTTCGGGACTTAGCCCCGCCAGGCTTTCCGCCAAAAAAACAGCCTGCTTCTGATTGTCTCCCTCCAGGCAAACCCTGCTCCCGGAGGCTATCACGCTTTCAAGCAGAGATACAATATCTTCCTGTCTGACGATTTTGCCGCTGGAAAACGCGGAGGCTTTTTTCAGCCTTGCCAATCTGCTGCCTTTTCTCTTATTCCAGTTTTCCATAATACATGCCCTTAAACAAATTTTGTATATTGTATACAATTATACATAAGGGCATGAATTTAAGCAAGTAATTATTTTAATTTTTACAAAAAAAAGAAGCTCCGTTAAATTCCGCTGAAATAATAAAAAAGCATGAAAAAGATTCCCGCCTGCAACGAGCTGAAATCTCGAAAAGAACATGTATATTCTCCTACTGAATGCTTTCAGGCAAACAGGAAAAAAGGAATTTGCATTATGGACAACGGAAATGATCGTGTACGGGAATGGATGAGCCAGGAAAGGCTTGAATTCCTGAAGCAATGTCCGAAGCCTTGCGGAGAAATCGGCAGAAAAGTAGGCGAGGAAATGAATCTTCATCACCGCGAACTGCGCGAATGGGGGTTTTCGTATATCAAGTTTAAGCAAAATTATACGGTACTTGACGCCGGATGCGGGGGCGGAGACACTATTTCCAGACTGGTCGCACTCTGTCCGCAAGGGAAAATATACGGCATAGACTATTCCGACGAAATGGTAAGGCTCGCCTCTGAAAACAACGCAGAAGCCATCAAAAGCGGACATGTAAAAATACAAAACGCTTCCGTTTCGAGTCTGCCTTTCAGCGATTCTTTTTTTGACATGGTTAGCGCTCTGGAAACGACATATTTCTGGCCGGACCTTGACGCTACTCTCAAGGAAATCCACAGGGTAATGAAGAAAAACGCCGTCTTCACCATGATAAACGAAACATATATGAATGAAAAATTCCGAATGGAAATTGAAGAACTTCATCGCCTGATAGACCTGAAAGTTTATACACCGGAAGAATATGAAAGCTTCTTTTCGAAAGCCGGTTTTTCCAATATAAAAATACACACTGTTGAAGAAAAAAACTGGCTGGCGCTCAGTGCCGTAAAATAATTGGAGCAGGCATGAAAACAATATCCGTCATAACAACGTTTCTTTTAGTCCTTTTTGCCTCTGGATGCTCCAAGCATGTGGTCTCGCAAAAAGGCAACGGCATGGCTCCGACCATAGAAAATGATACGCTCTTAATTGTAGAAAGAGGTTATTACAAAAAACCTGAGGACATAAAACGCTTCGACATAATATTTCTTGAAACGTCATTTCAGAAACACTCTATTTTAGCCATCCGCCGCGTAATAGCCTTACCGGGAGAAGAGCTGGAGTTGAAGGCAAAGAGCATCCTGATAAACGGGCAGGAAATCGCATTGCCGGAAGTTTACCTGAGCGCTTTGCGGAAATACAGTTTCACAGGGCTAGTCCCCTATATGAAACCTATATGCAAGCTACCCCGTGATTCAGTTTATGTACTCGGAGACAACATAGAACACAGCCTTGACTCACGTCTGTATGGCCCGGTCAAATTTCATAATATCATGGGTAAAGTCTTAAAATAACGGAACAGTAATGGAAAAAAAGTTTTTGACGGCGGCAATTATATGCTGGATACTGCCATCTTTTGAATTTCTCATTGCATGTGCAGGAAATCCTCTTGACAGTCTTCTGAAAATATTCTCATATCTTCTGGGCGTATATGCTCTGCTGATACTAAAAAAAATTCTCGCTTCAAAATTTGCTTATACAGGTGTCCATTTGTATATAAATGTAAGCATCATTATTTCGGGGCTCCTTCTTCCGCTTTCGTTTTATGGGAAAGAGCTTGTTGAGATTTTCGCGACAATATCTATATTCTCTGTACTTGGCATTATCAATTTAATAATCTTTTCGAAACTAATCTTTCTCAAAACGGTCGGGGGAAAACTTTGGAAAAGTTTCTGTCTTAGCGGCATCTTTGCCGGACTTGCGGGAACATTACTGATACTCAGCATACCGCTGAACATGTGGCATGGCCATTATCTTGGAGGAAACCTTATTGCTGCCGGAATATACGCTTTCTGGATACTGCTATCAAACTGCAACGACATTCTGATGGGTTTTCTATTCTTTAAAATTTTTCGGAGATATAAAAATGAAATTTCTTAAAATGATATTGCTTTTGCTCTTACTTATCTTCATCACCTCCTGCCGTAACCTCACCTTGCCGGAAGGGGATTCTTATTTGAGGCATAACAGTTTCAGGGCCGTCATCTATAATTGTGTTACTCTAAAAGATACAAAGACAACGTCACTCCCTTTTCAGACTTATCACAGTTCAGAAGCGCTGGGCTGGAAAAAACTGGATGTCAATTCCCAAGTGTCATGGAACTGGTTTGCTCAGTATTTTATTTTTGAAACTCCGGGAGAAATAGAACTCACGACATCCCTTGCCGCATATAACGAAAGAGAAAAAGCGGAAATAATACAGAGCATCAATGGAAAATTTACGGTATTTGACAGCCCGTCCATCGGTTCCTACACTGTAAGAACGGAAGCTGCGTTGATAAAAGAAAAAATCATCATTAAAAATCCATGTGTGGTTCTCGCGCGCCTTGGCTTTACGCGTTCAAAGACCATCGTGAGTTCCTGCCGGGGAAAGATATTGATATCCACCGTTCAGGTTTCAGAGAAGAACTCCGAAAGGATACGGAACGAACTATTAATGCTCTACGAAGCCCCCGCCAGATAAACTATCGCTCTTGCGAACGTAGTTGCACGAACTCAGCTATTGGGATGAATTCGGCTTTTTTCTTGAGAGTTTGAATTAAGCTGTCAAGCCTCATAAGAAGAGCTTCGCCGTGTTTTTTCTTTATGAAGCCCGGCAAAGCATATCCGCTCAGGTCGGAAAATTCCCAGGGGTGAAAATATATGTTCAGGTATCCATCGTTTCCAAGAGTCCACAAAGAAAGAAATTTATAAAGCGGCAGAGGGATGTTTTTAAAGGCAATCCAGAATAGCGGAAACCTTATCAGCGGCGATACCGACGCAGGAACACTCAGAATCCCTTCCGGGGTATTATAAATCGTTCTGGGTAGAGTGAAATTGTTATAGCGTCCGGGTATCCATGTCGGATTTTCAGAGGAATTATATGTATATCCGCATTCAAAGAGTTTTTCGTTGTCAACCTTTATCAGGCGCGGGCTCCTGAAACCTTTTACTACGGAACCGCAGATTTTTTCGAGAGTCTCCTTTGACTTCCGCAAATCGTCATCCGAAAAACCGGTATGACAATAGCCGTGAGATGCGATTTCATGTTTTTCCGCCAGTTTTTTTATGGTATCGGGATATTTCAGAGCAAAAGAAGCCGTGGTAAAAAACGTGGCTTTAATGTTGTGCTTACCAAGAAGAGAAAGGATTTTCTCAAGGCCGTTAAAGCTGACGGAGAATTTCTTTTCTTCCGGAACGTCAATCCCGTATTCGCAGGGGATATCGAATTCCTCCACATCGAAACTCAGCAGAATGTAATGTTTTTTTGCTTTCACCGCTTAACAATTAATTGAGCAGGTTCTGTTCCGCGAAGTTTACGGCGTTCCTGAAAATTATTTTGCCTTCGCCTTCCTGCGGAAGCGGTCCCTTGGTAATTTCAGATGTCCAGTCCGGGGCGTTGTAAGGAGAAAGAAAAGCTTCAGGATGAGGCATAAGCCCGAAAATGCGCCCTGTTTCATCACATATACCGGCAATGGAATTTGTGGAGCCGTTGGGGTTTGCCGGAAAATCAACGGCGACGCTTCCGTCTGAATTCGCGTAACGCAAGGCCACGAGATTGCGCTTTTCTATTTCCAGCATATCAGTTTCGTCTGCCGCGAATTTGCCTTCTCCGTGCCTTATCGGGAGTTTTATCCTGTCTATACCCTTTGTAAAAACGCAGGGACTTGCCGGATTGGCCTTGAGATAAACCCAGTCGTCACGGAAAACACCGCTGTCATTGTGGGCGAGAGCGGCTTCCTGTCTGAAATATTCCTTATTCAGGGCCGGAACAAGCCCCATTCTTGTAAGGGTCTGGAAGCCGTTGCATATACCGATGATGAGCTTTCCATCGGCTATGAATTTTTCGAGGTCTTCACGGAGGCGGAATTTCACGCGGTTGGCGAAAACCGTTCCCGCGCCAAGATGGTCCCCGAATGAGAAACCGCCGATGAAAGCGAGAATATGAAATTCGCGCATTGAGCGCTTTCCGCTCAGTATGTCGTTAAGGTGCACTTTTTCCGAAACCGCGCCGCAACTGTCAAAGGCGGCGCTTGTCTCACGTTCGCAATTCAACCCGAAACCCGTAATGATCAGGACTTTCACTTTTTTATTCGTCATATATCATCTCAATTTAAAGTTCATTTGTTGAAGTCTCAAATTCTACAGGTGTTTTGAAAGATTTTCAAAGATGATTTTGAATTAGCAGGTAAAATACCTGCACTCCGTGAAAAAACTTCGTTTTTCCCCTCAGACTTTCTCTTGCATTGAACTTGATTTTCCGCTGCGGCATGCTATTATTTTTATCTGTTTTTATTTCAACTTTAATGAAAAGGATTGGCCTGTATGAAAAAACTCTCCGTCTTCATCGCCGCTTTAATTGCGTGTTCAATGCTGACACTTCCTCTCTTAGCAGTCGACAGCGCCGACAATACACCGGCGAAAAAAGCAGATATACAGAAACTGATCAAAATGACTGGACAGTGCGAGCTTGCAAGCATGATGCTGGACCAGATGATAAAAACATTTAAGCAGACAATGCCGCAGGTGCCGGAAAAATTCTGGACGGATTTCAAGGCGGAAGCGCAGGATGATTCATTGTCTCAGCTTTATATCCCCATATATGAAAAGAATATGACCCATGCGGATATAAAGGAATTGATCAAATTTTATGAAACGCCTGCCGGAAAGCGTTACATCCAGGCAATGCCGGAAATGACAAAGCAATCAATGGAGGCAGGAGAAATATGGGGTAGGCAGATAGCCCAGAAAGTAATCATGAAACTCCAGAGCAGCGGCATCTTGAATCACCTGAAAGCACCAAACGCCGCTCCGCCGGCAGCTAAATAATCAGGCATTAGTTTTCAGACGCCCCGGTTTGTGCCGGGGATTTTTTTATACTTGCATTTGAGAGCGGCATAATATATAATGATACGCGGAAACATTAAAGTTTCTGTTACCCGCCGAAAGAATATCTCCAGAGGAAAAACAGAATTCCGGCGCATAATTTTATTTTCAAGTCTTATTTATGGAATACATTTTTCAGAAAAAACAGTTTGTGCGGGATTTTATTTCCGGCCTGGGGAAAAAGTGGGTGATATATCCGGCGGCATTTTTCACCGCCGGCAGCATGGGGCTTCTCGCGTTGGGAATGGTTTTTTATCTGAGGGAAATATTCCACGCGAGCCGCACTGAGATAGGGCTCTTTGCCAGTTTATGGTCTCTGACTTATACTATAGGCTGTCTTTCACTGGGCAAACTTTACATGAAAATCAGTCCGCGTTATCTGATACTTGCGGCGACTTTTCTGGCAACTGTGTTTTCTCTGATGATGCTTACGGCGCCTTCAATAATCTACATCTTTCTGTTTCAGGGGATTCTCGGTTTTTCAATTTCTCTTTTCTGGCCTCCCCTTACCGGATGGCTTACGGCGGGAGTGGAAGGCGTCCAGCTCGGGAAAATCATGTCCGGCTACAATATTTCATGGAGCCTGGGTACAATTTTAAGTCCATTTCTGGCGGGTTTTCTGAGCGAGATAAACACCGTACTGCCCATTTACATGAGCGGCTTCATGATGCTGATAAACTTTTTCATGGTCTTGGCGGCCGTATCATTGGCGCCGCCTGTCAGCAAAGAAAAAGATAAGCCTGTTCTGTCCGAAACATCCCTCGAAACAAAATTGAAAGTTCACAGGGAAGACGAAACTCTTCTGCGTTATCCCGCCTGGACCGGTGTCATCACCTGTTTCATTGCCGCGGCTGTAATTTTCAACATATTCCCTCTCTACGCGAAAGAAGCTCTCGGCTTTTCAAAAAGCTCTGTGGGAATACTTCTTCTGATAAGGGCTTTAATCACCACGCTGGCTTTCATAATGCTCGGCAAAAGCTCTTTCTGGCATTTCAAGGCGTGGCAGATGATAGCAGGCCAGGCATTACTGCTTGTCTGTATGGGGATTATGATTTACCTGTCTTCCTTCTGGCTGCTGGCGATGGATCTTTCGCTTATAGGCGTCTGTATCGCGCTCGGATATTTCAACAGCCAATTTCACGGTGTCGCCGGCAGCAGAGACCGCTCGAAACGCGCGGCTGTCCATGAGGCCCTTTTATCCGTCGGGATTGTTTCCGGCGCGGTCATAGGCGGTATGATTTACGACTTTATCTCAATGACGGCTGTTTATATTTTCTGCGTTCTCTGCCTTTTAGCAGGGACACTTGTCCAGTTAATCCTCTGCGCATGGGTAAAAAGAAAAGAACGTTCCGCTCTCCCGCTATAAAAAGATTATGCTCTTGTTGTCAGCATTGTATTGATTTTTTCAATGATAGTTCCGCTTGCTCCAGGAACAAAAAGAACATCACATTCAGAGCCGAGTATAAAAGGATGTCCGGCATCCTTCATGTTTTTAATCAGGGCATGTGAAACCTCTTTAACCATCGAGAGAGGGACATCCGCGTCCGAATAGAATCTTTTGGTCGGGAGATTCCCGAAAAGTACGGTGTTTTTTGAAACGATTTTAGCGTCTTCCCACAGCACTCTGGAAGCGCCAAGGCTCAATATGGCCGGGTCGAGCTCGTTATACTTCACAAGCATCATATCCAGAAGCTCTCCGCAATCGTGAAAAATAAGGTCAACATCTCTTTCAACAAGATATTTCTTTATCCGTTTGTTGTATTTAAGGACATAGCGGTCAAAAATATCGGAACCGTCTTTCAACTGAATAGGTGAAAGATAAACGGTATTGGCGGCAGGCTCGCAGAGACATATCGCTTTGGCACCCGCGTCAATCTGATGCTTTATTGAGTTGATTATCGCGTCAGTGGCAAGCTCAAGGACATTTTCCACAAGCTTAACTTCGTCATCCTCGGCGGCACTTACTCCCATTCCTGACATGTAAACCGCCGTTATGGGGTCAGATATCATTTTGACCATCAACGAAAACGGCCCTATTGCCATGCCGACAGGAATAACGTCACTGTTTTTCCTCACATAACTGATGGCGTCACAATTGGCTTTAATTCTAGGAGTCGCTTTGGCAAAACCCGTTTTTATCTTTTCAAGATCGGCTTCCGAGGGGCAGCCATGAAAGTGATATTCCCCTATCTCAGCGGCAGGAATACCCATTGATAAAAGCATCCATTCCTTTTCAACGGCAAGGTCCATCAGAGGAAAACCCAGCGGTGTCTTGAAACGCCTCGCGGCTTCAACAATTACTTCTCCGAGCAGGTTTCCTTTTAAAAGACGTTCCTCATGATCGGCTTTTTCCTTTAATACAAGGTCCGCCCCTATAGGCATCCTGAGACCGGCATTCGCGAGATCGACATAAAACTTCCTGTCCATTGTTCTCTCCTCTGGGATAATTAATGCTTTCTATATATTTTACTACATATTAATCTATATCCAATAGCATTATCAGCCTTATTATTATCGTATTCTAATATATTATTGCTCTATATTATCACGAGGCGCATAAGTCAGGATAAACTTAAATCAAGATTTTTCAGAAAAAAATTATCCTCCTGCGCATTCCGCTATTGACAATTTCAGAAAAATGATTAAAATATGATTTGGCAATCGATTGCCGAAAAGGGGTTAAATATGACAGTCAAACAGAAAGACATCGCGTTAAAGACAGGTTTTTCCCTGGCGGTCATATCCAGAGCGTTGAGTTCGGAAAAAGGTAAAAGCAATAACTTGTCAGAAGAGACAAGAGAGCATATCCGCGATATTGCCTCGCAAATGGGCTACAAGCCGAATTATCACGCTTCATGCCTCCGCAAAGGCAAACTTCCCGTAATCGGTGTTTTTCTGCCTCCGTGGAAAGGATACTTGATTTGTGAACTCATAATGGGCATATCGGCGGCGGCAGACAAATGCGGACTGCCTCTTAATTTTCATTTCGACATGTCCCTCGATTCCTATGGGAAATTCATCGATTCAATGAAAGGAAACGGGAATTCCGGTATTATCAGTTATGTTCCAAAACTTTGTAGCGGACCAAATGAGGAAATCATAAATAAAATAATCTCTTATAAAGCTGACGGCGGAAAAATTGTCTTTCTGAACACTCTGGATTACAATTTTGAAGGGATTCCCTCTGTCAATGTAAGCGAAGAACACGGCGGAAAACTCGCCGCCGAATATCTTCTGTCAAAAAATTGCAGACATTTCCACGCATTTTATTTTACATCGGCAATCTATACCGCAAGGGCCAATGGTTTCTCAAAATATCTTGAAGAACGTGGAATTAAAGCTGAATTAAAAGGTTTTTTCGGCCCCAAGCCCGGAGATTACAAAGAAATAATCAAAGCCGCCAATATGATTTTCAAGAAGGCCCCCCCGGTCTCCGCGGGCATTTTCGCCACAGCCGACGTCATATCAAAATATATTCTGCATGAGGCCGCCATAAACAGAACTGTACCCGGAAAAGATTTTCACATCGTCAGCTATGACAAAACGGTCAGTGAAAATGGACCTTATGAGCCGCCAAGAATAATACAGCCCTTCTATGATATCGGATACAATGCCCTTATAAAACTTAACAGCATAATAGAGAATAAAGAAGAGAAAAATGAAATATTAAATCCGTTTTTAACCCCGGGAGTTTCGTATGTATAGAAACAGAAGAAGAAAGCGCTTCACACTCATAGAATTGCTGATTACCATCGCAATCATAGCGATACTGGCGGCAATGCTTCTGCCCGCATTGAACACAGTAAAAAAGAAGGCGCAGGAGATACAATGCGCCAACAATTTGAAACAGATCGGCATCGGCTTGCATAACTATCTTACGGATTGGAACGAACGTTTTTTCCCATGCAGTACCCCCTACTGGTGCGCGACAAATGTCTCAGCCTCATTTTGCCGCAATTATTTAAATCTGAAATACGGCGATTACGCAAAAGCAGGAAACGTTCTTGACTGCCCGGCGGAAAGAAATCCGGAAAAAGGGATTGCAGGCTGGACATACGTAAATTACGGATACAATATCTGTCCATACTATTTTGCGGAAATACTAAGCAGAGTAAAAGAAGCTTCAAGAATAATAATGTTTGCCGACTGTTATAACGCGGCCGGCCTCACCTCCTTAAACCATCCCGGTTATGGATGGGTATGGGACAATTCAGAAGGCACACTGGAAGGTGTATCATGGATACATAATGACAGCGCAAACTGCGCTTACCTTGACGGACATGTGAAATCCAGTAAAAAAGCAGCTCTCTCGGATTCAAACTGGCGGGTCGACTAAGCAACACTAAAAAAATGAACTTTTAAAAACATTAATAAATCAAAAAAGAAAGGTTAATATCATGTTCATGAAATCCGTCATCATCTCCTTTTTACTGCTGCCGCTTTGCGTGATACTTTCGGCGGCGGAAAATGAAATCGTCTATCAATCAGGCAATTTCAAAGATGAAATACAAAATTGGAGAGATTATCATAAAATCATAAAAAAGGAAGTCGCGGAAGACGGCTCGATAAATATAAACTCAGGCGGACACTTGGGAGGAATATCCAGGTGCTTCAATGTCAAACCGGAAAGATTATATGACGTAAAAGCCTCTCTCACCGGAACGGGAAAAGTCCAGCTCGCCGTTAATGGGTCATCCGGCTTTGCGTATTCCGCCCCCACTGAACTTTCACAGGACAGGACAACTGAAATCTCCATAAGTTATTACGAGGAAAAACAGTCCCTTTCAATATATCTGTTTTCCGCGGAAAAAATCCCCTCAGTTTTCAGTTTAAAGAGCTTCTCTATTTCGGCAGAACCGGAGCTGTCATTAGCTGCTGAAAAAGTGGATTTTTACTCCATTGAGGCGGAAGATTTTCCCGGTTCAAACGGAAAAATAGTTGCCTGCGAGGGTAGTTCAGGAAAAGCCGTCTCAGGCGGAAAGTGGTACCGTCTTATGGAAATTCCAGCGCCCCAAACCGCCCTGCCCTTCTATGTGTATCTGAAAGTGTCCTCTAACTCCTCCGCCGCATCCAAAGATTTTATAAAACTTTACAGAGACGCTCAAGTACTGGCGCAGGTCCCGATAGACATTAAAAATGAATGGCAATGGATTAAAGCCGGACCGCTCAAAGCAGCGGCGGCAGGATTGAAACTAAACGTTACCGCAACTTGTGAAAAAGGATACGAGATTTCAATAGATAAAGCCGTTATAAGCACAAATGCCGATATTTCAGAAAATGAATTAAATAAAGGAAAATAAGTATGATCAAGAAAATCTTATCGTTATCTCTCCTCTGCCTTGCCGGGATTTTGTCATTTGGTGGAATTGAAGCACCAAACAAAGGCCTAATAATGTCAGGCAAAACTGAAACTGCCCCGAAAATTGACGGAATCCTTGATGACACGTGCTGGAAGAATACCATTGAAATAACACCGTTCATACTTAGAAACGAAGACAGGTTCGCATCCGAACAAAGCAGCGTTTTTATCTGCCATGATGAGAAAAATCTTTATGCGGCATTTCTCTTTAAGGCATCCTGCCTGATACCAGAGTCAAACAGGGCGCATGAATTCAAGGCGGAGGCAAGCAAAAAAGACGCTCCTCAAATATGGAATGATGACAGCGCTGTACTCCTAATAATGCCGGATATGAAAAATAAAAATGAAGTTTTTGATTTCTTCATCAATGGAAACGGTATTATAAATGATGCCGCCTGCAAAGCCCCTGATTACTGGGGAAACCGTGATGTTTCGTGGGATTCCGGAGCGGCAGTAGCGACAAAAAAAGACAACGGTTTCTGGGCAGTTGAAATATCCATCCCGCTTGAAAAAATAAAATTGACGCCGGGAAAAACTGAAGCCGCTGGAATAGTTTTGGCAAGAATCGAAAAGAGCCGCGCGGAAGTAAGTTCATGGCAGCCTCTCGTCAAAGGATTCCATGTTTCAGAATCTTTTGGAAAAATCGTTCTGGCGGATAAAGTGCCCGGAATAAAAATATCATCGCTGCCTGAGTTTCAGCCCGGAAAAAATATTCTCAAATTAAACTGGAAGCCAATCTCTCAAAATGATTCTCTGAGGATTTATGAGCAAGTCAGATTCGACAAATCAAAACCGCTGATATCATGGAAAGACGCCACGGCGGCAATGGAAAATTTTGCCTCAGACTTTGATCTGAACAAAACAGGGAGCTTCAAATACCGCTGGACCTATTCAAACCCATCTTCCATGAAAACATATTTTGAATCGCCTGAATATAAACTCAATGTGGCATGTTCAAAAATCGAGTCAAATTTAAAACCTGCCAATATCCAGACCTTTATAAACGGCGCGCCATTCAAATCTTTCGCATCGTTAATAAAAGGGAAAAATGTGATTGCCATAAAATCGGAAGAAAATCTTTCGGGAAATTTTTCCGCTGAAGGTTTCGTATGCAATCTTGATGGAACATGGAAATTTTCAGGAGAGGAAGTCCCCGGCTGGCAAAGCGCTGATTTCGACGATTCCGCATGGAAGAACGCCAGCGTTAAAAATGGCGCTCTCACAGCAAAAGGTTTTTTCAGAAAGACAATTCTTTTTCAGGATTCGATGATTTGGCCCAACTGGGAAAAGGAAGGGATTTCCATCAACCGCGGAGGATTGCAGCAGCTTATATGTATGCCCAAGGGGATAAAAGGGGAAAAACTTTCGGATTACAAATTCATTATCGAAGTACCTGAAAATTTCGATATATCGGCAGTTACAAGCTATTACAATAAATATAAAATAACATTGACCGCGCCTGCAAGCACAACACATGATGCAGTGAAATATAAAAAGTATTCAGCCGCCTTTGAAACCACCATGGATTATCATGAAGCTCCGGCACTCCATGAATATTTTATTTTCGGCATCAGGGCCCCTGAAAAAGAAACTGTTTCCAATGGCAACATCTATTTTTATAGTGAAGGCGCAAACGGCAGCATCGTCGAAATACCTCAGAAAATAAAATTAAAACTCCTGCCGCCATTAAACGGAAAACAACCGAAAAAATTGACCATGCAGATGTGGACAGGATGGCTTAGAACAATACCAGACAAAACACTCTTATCCGCTTTTGGCTCTGAACTGGTAAAGATGGGAGTAAACGAAGTTGGCGGGATACCACATGAAAAACTCAGACAGCTTATGCTTATTAATTTTAAGAGTTGGAATATCGATTGTTCGGGCTATCTGAAAGAACACCCGGAACATTCCCTCATCAATGCCGAAATTAAACCAAATGTAAACGCGAAATCCAGCGCCTATATTTGTCCCGAGGCAATGCTTAATGAAAAATCAGCGCAGGAATTTCTCAATAGCGGCATTGGAAAATTTATGGAGAAAAACAACTATCCCCACAATGTAAACTGGGATTATGAGCATGATGTTTTCAAAAGCTATATTTCCTGTTTCTGCCCCAAATGCATTGAAAAGTTCAAAAAGCAGTTCTCAATAAATGCGGATCTGACGGCCTCTTTAATTAAGGAAAAATATTCGCCGCAATGGGTGAAATTCATGGATCAAAAAATGGCTGAACTGGCGGGATTACTTCGGAAGATCGTTAAGAAAACTTCCCCTAAATCCGTGTTTTCAGTTTACAGCGGTTATCAGTCGGAATATACG
>MHBF01000089.1:18912-23075 GCA_001803225.1 Lentisphaerae bacterium GWF2_44_16
AATGCTTGCGGGTAAAATAGATATCGCCGAATGCGGTTATGGCCGTTCCGAAAAAGACCTCGGAAAAACTCTGAACGTGCTGGGCTCAACTCCTCTCATCGTCGGGGAAATAGTTCATCCTTATGACGTGAAATCCAGAGAATACCCGACTTACCTGAAAAAAGCTACCCTTATGCGCCGTCTTTGTGATGGTACCGGAGGAGTATTGTTTTACGACCTGGCGTCAATGGATGGGAAAAGTTTTTATTCCATCGCGGAAATTTCGAGGTTCGCGGCTGACAATGAAGATTTCCTGTTCGGCAGAAAAAAAGCTGATGCCAACGTAAAAGTCACAGGGCTTTCAAAAGAAGCATATGAAATGTTTGAACATAAAGGCAGACAAATGCTTGTTGTCATGAATGAGACAAATTCTGAAAAAAGCTTTAAAGCCGAGCTGACAAACATTAAAGGCAATGTTAATATAAGCGAATACTATTCTGGAAAAACTTGCAAAGCTACTGTTATAGAAGAAAAACTCCCTGCGGGAGACGCTAAAGTTTTCATCATTGAACAGTAATGGTACGTCATGATTTGGTTTTGCGGGAAAATCCCGGAAATTCGGGATTTTCCGCCCGCCATCACTGAACAGCCCAAATAACTCACTGATTACCTAATTACCTAATTTTCAGGGAAAAATTTACTTTCCTCAATCACCCCCTTGACAATCACGCAAAATAATATATAATTAATAACTGACAGCTGTCAGTTTGCGCTGTCCAAGTTCAAATTAAGCTAAAGATTGACAAAGGATTTCACAAATGCGGGTTGCTAACATGAAAGAGCTGGCAAAAAAGCTGAAGCTTTCCAGGACGACCGTATCTGTGTGCCTTTCAGGCAAAGCCCGCGAATACAAAATAGCGGAAGAGACCGAACAACGGGTACTCGGTTATGCCAGAAAAATGGGTTTCGCTCCTAATCACTGGGCGCAATCGCTTATTCAAGGACAGAAGGATACGATAGGCTTTCTCCTGGACTTCACGGAGAAAAACTATAATTATTATACCGGCCTCTACCGGGGGATAAAAATATTATCCGAATGCGGCAGGCCGTATTTCGTGCATAACTATTCACAAAATGATATAACTTCATCGCTGCTGAAACTGAAGGGAATGGGTGTCGGTTCCGTTATAGTCATAGGACGGGCAACAAAAGAGACCCTGCAACATCTGAAAAAGCCGTTCAGCGACATGAGAATTATATTTACTGACTATCCCTATTATGGAAAAGAAGCGGGAACAGACCTTGAAAATATTTATCTCATAGGAATAGACAGAAAAAAAGCGTATCTCGGCATTCTGGAATATCTTTATTCGTCAGGGCATCGCATGATAGCCGCGGAAAAATTCTGGGATACTAAATTTCCCTCCATATTTCATGAATTTTCTGAAAAACATTCCCTCGGCCTGGATGATGATTTCATGCTTCCGACGCAGAACATAGGAAACATGTTTGAGGAAGGCATGGCCAGATTGAAACAAGTCCTGAAGCTGAGAAAAAAGCACGGCATAACGGCAGTTGTAATTCACGATGACCAGAGCGCGGCAGGACTTATAAAAGCATTGCTTGATTACGGGCTTTCGGTGCCGGGGGATATCTCGGTAGTCGGTTTCGACAACATAGACGCGGCGCCCTATTTTAAACCCGCTCTGACAACTTTGAATGTGCCGATTATTGAAATGGTCGAAATGGCCATAGCTTTTGAAACAGGCCGCATAAAACTTGATAACTACACTGTGGTGGACGCGGAACTCATCATCCGCGAATCCGCAGGGAGAATATAAGAACATGAAAATCATGATTATGACCGACATGGAAGGCTGTGCCGGAATATTGAATTTCAAGGACTGGGTTACTCCGGAAGGGCGCTACTATGAAAAAGGAAAGCGCTTCCTCACTGCGGAAACCAATGCGGCAATAGACGGCTTTTTTGCGGGAGGTGCAACTGAAGTGGTTATTCTCGACGGTCATGGACATGGCGGCATAGACCCGGAGCTGCTTGACGAAAGGGCATTGCTCAGAAGAGGGCATTCTGAAAAAGTATGGCCCTGGGGCATGGATAAATCATTTTCAGCGCTCGCCTGCGTCGGACAGCACGCCAAGGCAGGTACGCCTTATTCGCACCTTACGCATACCCAGAACTGCGGCGTAATTGATTACAGGGTCAATGGTCTGTCTATCGGCGAATACGGACAGCTCGCGCTTTGCGCGATGGAACTTGGCATCCCGTGCATACTGGCGTGCGGAGAAAAAGCCTTTACAAAAGAGGCCGAAGAACTGACACCCGGAGTCCTTACTGTCGCAGTAAAAGAAGGATTACTGCCAGATGACGGTTTCCGCGACTGCACAACGGAAGCTTATGAAAACGCAAAACTCAGCGCCATACATTTATCTCCGGGAAAGGTCGTGAAAATGATAAGGGAAACGGCTTTCAAGGCAATTGAAAAATTGAAGAAATCCCCGAACGCCTTTCATTTTCCGAAATTATCGCCACCGTACCGGAGGGAAGTCGAATTCAGGGCGTCTTCCGAGAGAAAGACTCAACCGTATTCGAAAAGCGTTGAACACCCTGACAGCATAATAGAACTAATGAACATTCCATGGTAAAAATTAAACTGCTTTAAAAATTAGGAGGTAGTATTATGGGTTCGATAGGTTTCGTTCTTACGGAGTCTATGGTAAAGGATCACACGGAACGGCTCAAGCGCTGGTTTGAACTGCTTAACGAGATCATGCCGGAGCACTTTTTCAACGCGTTTTCAGCCGAGCAGATTCACAAGATAATGCCGGCGCTCTTCAATATAGAACATCAGGAAGGCGTCCAGGAAATAACCAGCGCCAACAGTGTAATATTGATATATCTCAAGAGCGAAGACATCAACATGGCCGCCACCGCGAAAATGATGAAGGCCTATGACATAGTGAGCGCGTCCATACATGAATCAACTCAGCCGATAGTCATTGACGGCACACCCAGAAAACTGGTCATCGAATATTATATCGTCGATAAGATGCCGATAAAAATGGAAGCAGCTTACAAGCTGAGCGACATCAAGAAAGCATACAAAAATCTCTATAAAAGCGTTCCCGCCGAACTCGACGAAATATTCTCGCGCGTCAACTGGGAAGCCATAACCGACCTTTCAATAGACAGAGTAGCCCAGAGACTCCACTACGCTCTCACGGCACAGGAGTCCGACTGGATAAACCTCGATGTCGAAAAGGCCGGCAAAGACGAACTGCGTCTCACAATGGCCCTCTCGAACTGCCCGAGCCGCGGCTTCTACTTAAAGATCGCCGAATGCCTCACCCGCTACGGCTTCGAAATCACAAGAAGATATTCCAGAAGTCTCACGTTCCAGGAAAACAAGTCTGACTTCTACCGCATGCCCGTAACCATCAACACCAGTTACATAAAGGTACCGAAAACAGCAAAACAGAATGCTCATCTCAACGAGCTTATGTGGGAGCTTCCACACATAAAATGGGTACCGATGGACGATCTCTTCCACACGGAACTCGTCAAGAAGAAAAGCTGGAACCTATCGACGGCAAACCTCATAAGGGCCGCCTGTGAATTCATCCACAGCCAGTTCTCTTTCGTTGACCGCAACGCTTATAACAGCAATGATATAGCAAGGTTCGCCGTCCTCTACAACCACATCCTGGAGGACCTCGTCGGCATATTTGAGAAAACCTTCAAACCCGGCGAAAAAGACCGCGGCAACACACGCGACAAAATAGTCAAAAAACTGAACAGCGTCATCAACAACATAAACACCGGCGTCCATGAAAAAGACATTCTCCTTAAAAACATATTCAAGGCATTGCTGAATTTCTTCCTCAACATCAGAAAAACCAACTTCTATGTAAAGGAAAAATCCGCTCTGTCCTTCCGCATGGACCCGGCTTTCATGGACTTCTACAATGAAATATCCCCGACATATCTCAGCTCCTTTCCAAAGATGCGCCCGTTCGGGATATTCTATTTTTTCAACGCCAACACAATAGGCTTCCAGATGCGCTTCGCGAATATAGCACGCGGCGGCTGGAGAACGGTCATCCCGAAAAACGACGGACACGAACTTGAGAAAATGGACTTCTACGGCTTCACTAAGGATGAAATA
>MHBF01000090.1 GCA_001803225.1 Lentisphaerae bacterium GWF2_44_16
AGCCGCATCGGATGTGTCAAAACAGGTTTGATACGCAAAAAATGAATTATTAACAGGAAAAAGCCAATAGTTTTGAAATTGGCTCTACAATAATAAAATACAAATGGTGCCATCCAATATCGTGGCAAACCTCGGACATTTTTCCGCAATGGAACTTTTTGAGTTGAAAGAAGAAATCCAGCGGCAGGTCCCGGACGTGAAATTCTAATACTTCAGCCATTTACAGGTAAACGTCATGTGGAAAGCCATACGGGCAAATAAAATAAAATCCATTGTTCTTATCAGTGCCATAGGTCTGCTCATGCTTTTTGCGGGCGGTTTTATCGGCTGGTCAATCAGAGAGACTTCACAGGGCATTATATTCGGGCTGTTTATTTCCGGTTTTATATGGTTTTTTCTGACATTTGCGGCTGTTTTTGAAGGGGAGGGCATTTTTCTAGCCGTCGCGAGGGCCCGTGAAGTTTCCCATGATGAAGCGCCGCGGCTTTACAATATTGTAGAGGAAATGAAAATAGCGGCGGCCCTTCCAAAGATGCCTAAAATATTCTTAATTGAAAGCCCGGCCCTTAATGCTTTTGCGGTAGGAGCTCCCGATACGGTGGCATCCGTGGCTGTGACAAGGGGGCTTATGGAGGCATTGTCCAGAGAAGAAATTCAGGGCGTGATAGCTCATGAGATAGGGCATATTAAAAATCAGGATACCACCTTTATGACAACCGCTGGAGTAATGGTGGGCACAATAGTGCTGCTGTCCGATCTTTTCTCAAGAATGCTTTTTTATCGCGGCGTTCTTGAAGAAGTAATTCCGGAGTCTGAAGCCGTCCTTCCGAAAATCAAAGGACTGGGAAGAGCGAGTATCATTTTCTGGATTATATCAATTTTTATAGCCCTGGTCGCGCCGATCCTGGCAAATATTATTTATCTGGCGTGTTCAAGGAGCCGTGAATATCTTGCGGATGCGTCAGCCGCGCTTTTCACCAGATATCCTGAAGGCCTCGCATCCGCCCTTGAAAAAATCTCCGCTTCCACGATACCGCTGGAGAGCGCTAATGAAATAACCGCTCCGATGTATATTGTAAATCCATTGAGACTGAATTGCGAAGGAAAAGGATTTTCATTATTCAGCACACATCCGCCGGTAAGGGAACGCATAGAAATTCTGCGTTCCATGGCTTCCGGGGCCGGATTGGCAGAATATAATGCAGCTTTTAACAGAACAACCGGGAAAAATATTTCAAAAGCATCAGCAATCTCAAGGCAGAACTGATTTTCCATGTCTTCATTTTCAGTTCGTTTTTTTAACTTCAAAACTTTTTTAAATTTATGGAAACTGCATACTGTTTCTCTAAGGATTGAGAAGTGCCGTGAAAAAGTTTACATTTTTTTTGAAATTTTTGATTTTTATCTTGACAACGTATTATTGAGATATAGACTTTTAGTACGTGATAATTTATAATTAGAGCGAAAACTAAAATGGAATTTTGTTTGATGAGATTTCATAAGGAGACGCGCCCGAGGGCGCTATGAGTACATCTTGTAATAGGCTTGATGCTTCTGCAGTCGATGAAGACGACCCTGACCCTGTCCACTATTGCGTTTTTTCTTCTACCGTAAAGGGCAAGGGCATTTTTAATCGCGATATTCTTCCTTACATACACAGTTGTGTCTTTCCGAAGTTACGCCCGGATTCGTGGCGCGAAAATGGTATGAGGCCAGGGAACTTCATGCCGTTGTCCGCTCTCGGAACGGGTTTCCATACAGAGTCTTTTTCATTTTTTTACGGCTTCGAAGCTGCAGGGAGATGATAAGAAGTACAGAGGGATGAGTTGAGTTTTGAGAAGAGGGAAGGTTTCTATTTTTGCAACCATTAAAAGGAGGGAGGGTGTTTATTTAATTATATGAAATCACAAAAAAATTCCGCGGGCACAATGTCTGACACTCCGTTGTTTTCGCGTGAAGGGAACAAAAGATTCTAAATGAGACCAGTTAAAAAAGGACTCCGGGTAGCGGTGGCTTACAACGAAACTCTGGAATCAAGTACTGATGACGACGATTACTTATCGGAGAACGCCGTTAAAGACGAAGCCGGTATGGTATATCAGACTCTCCTCAAGATGGGGCACGTTCCCGACCTTCTGCCTGTGAAGACAATCAATGAAACCGTCAGCAAACTCCAGACCTCAAAACCTGAACTGATATTCAATCTCTGTGAAGGCTTCAGAGGCAATTCACACCATGAAATGAACCTTGCCGCTCTCTGGGAACTCATGGATATTCCTTTTACCGGAAACTCTCCGCTTACCCTCGGGATGGCACAGAATAAAGCCCTCGCTAAAAAACTTTTCGATGCCAACGGGATAGCTACTCCGGCTTACGAAGTTTATACCGGAGCGCCTTCCAAAACATCTCTGAAATACCCGCTCATAGCAAAGCCCGCCATGGAAGACGCCAGCCTAGGCATACGCTGCAACTCGCTCATAAAAAATTACAACGGCCTGAAATCGTCCGTGGAAAAACTCCTGAAAAAATACAAACAGCCCGTTCTCGTTGAGGAATTCATAGACGGACGCGAGTTCAACGTCAGCATAATCGGCGGAAAATCCCCGAAAGCGCTTCCCGTTTCTGAAATAGATTTTTCAGGATTGGACAGGAAAAGTCCCAGAATTACCAGTTATGAAGCCAAGTGGCTGACCGAACACCCGCTCTACGAAAAAACCCCTTCCGTCTGTCCGGCGAAGCTTGATAAAAAACTTAAAAAACAAATAGAGGAAGTCGCCCTCAGTGTTTATTCCGTGCTCATGGCCGAAGATTACGGCAGGGTTGATTTGAGGGTCAGTGATAAAAACGGAATTTTTGTCCTTGAATACAATCCCAATCCCGATATTTCACCGGACGCAGGATTTGTCAAAAGCCTGAAAGCCGCGGGAATTTCATACGAGGGCTTTGTCGATTTCCTGATAAACGAAAACCTGAAGAGAAAATAATATATGATAAAAATAAGAGAAATGTGTCCTGACGACAGGGAAGAAGTAGTTAGAATTATAAAGAGTACGGGAATGTTCACCGAAGAGGAGCTCAATGTGGCGCTGGAGCTGATAGACATATATCTCCTCAACAAACAGCAGAAGGACTACATAATTTTTGTGGGCGAATTTGAAAACAGGGTTGTCGGTTATGTCTGCTACGGCCCCGCTCCGGCGGCTGAAGGTGTTTATGATATGTACTGGATTGCCGTAGACCCCGAAAAACATAATATGAAAATAGGAAAAAAACTTCTGCTTCACATAGAAGAAGAAGTAACAAAAAAAGACGGAAGGATGATAATAATAGAAACTTCTTCACAGGAAAAATATCATCCGACCAGACGGTTTTATTTAAGGAACGGTTACGTTCTTGAGGCTGATATTAAAGATTTTTACAGGAAAGGCGACGACAGGCAGATTTACATAAAACGCCTGTCGAAGTGAAAGGAAAGGTTTTTATGGAACGATGGCAAAGGATTTTAAAGAAGAGTATCACCAGTGCCGAAGAGCTGGTGGAAAAGTTCGACGTCCCACTAGAACAAATGAAAGCTGTTGAGGAGAAATTCGGTATAAGAATTACTCCTTACTATCTTTCGCTGATAAAGAAAAAAGGAGACCCCATTTACAAACAGGTCGTGCCGGACATAAGGGAACTCGATGAAAACAACACCCTGATGGCAGACCCCCTTGGAGAAGAAAATGATTCTCCCGTAAACAATATTGTTCACCGTTATCCCGACAGATGCCTTTTTCTCATTTCGCCCGTCTGCGCTTCCTACTGTCGCTTCTGTACCAGGAACCGCAAAGTCGGCGATCCCGAAAAAATAAACATGGCATTCATTGACGAAGGCGTTGAATATATCAGACAACACAGCGAAATAAGGGACGTCATTCTTTCCGGCGGCGACCCGCTTATGCTCAAGGATGAAGTAATTGAGAGCGTACTGAGCAAAATCCGCAAAATCGAACACGTTGAAATTATCAGAATAGGTTCAAGAATGCCGTGCTTCCTCCCGCACAGAATTACTAATAAGCTCGTCAATATGCTTAAAAAATACCATCCTCTTTACATGAATGTGCATTTCAATCACCCGGATGAGCTTACGCCCCTGGCGATGAAAGCGTTGGGCAAGCTTGCCAACGCCGGGATACCGCTCGGCAACCAGACAGTCCTCCTCAAAGGCGTGAACGATGACTCGGTAACAATGAAAAAGCTCATGCAGAAACTTCTTCAGGCCAGAGTGCGCCCTTACTATATCTATCAGGCAGATATGGTGCTTCATACCGAACACTTCAGGACAAAAGTTGAAGACAGCCTGGAAATAATTAAAAACCTCAGAGGCTGGACTTCCGGACTTGCCGTTCCTCATTTCGTCATAGACGCCCCAGGAGGAGGAGGCAAGATACCTCTTCTCCCGGAATACCTTACGGAGCTCGGCAAAAATGAGGTTACTCTCAAAAATTACCTCGGGAAGGTGTATAAATATACCCAGCCCCATGAAGACGCGGGCTTTGAAAGCAACCCGCCTCCAAGCCTGGAGAAACCGGTCATTGAGGATGCCATGAACAGATATCGCATGCAGGAAGAAAAATGCGCAGACTGTTCCAATGCCGAAAAGGAACTCGAACTGGTTGAAAATTAGTTCGCGCCTGAACAGCCCGGATATTCCAAGTCCGGGCTGATTCGTTTTTTCAATATATGCGTTACAGGAGAGGAAAATCCCCTTTTTTGTATTAAAAATTCCGCCCCTTTCCGGCGGAAGCTTTTTTTTTCGGGTTATCCCTCTATATTTTGGTGGATTTTTTTTAGTTAATGGGGAAAAATGAAGATACTGATACTGACACAATATTATCCGCCGGAGCATGGGGCACCACAGAACAGGCTTCATGATCTGGCGCGACGCTGGTCAATGGCTGGGGAGGATATGACTGTACTAACGGCAATGCCCAATTACCCCAAGGGTGAGATTTTTCCCGAATACAGGGGAAAGTTTATTTTTGAGGAGAAAATTGAAGGTGTCAGAGTACTCCGTTCATGGATGTTCGCATCAAAAAACAAAGGAACTTTAATACAGCTGCTTTCATATTTTTCCTTTGTTTTTTCATCAATGCTTGCCGGAATTGTGAAAATGAGAAAATACGATTACCTGATTTGTGAAAGCCCTCCGCTTTTTCTGGGCATTTCAGCGTTGATATTAAAAGTGTTAACCGGGGCGAAACTGATTATGAACATAAGCGACCTCTGGCCGGAAAGCGCCGTACAGTTGGGAATTCTTAAGCCCGGCCCGGCATTGAGTTTTCTTGAATTCTTTGAAAAACTGCTCTATAAATCATCGGCCCTTGTCTCATGCCAGACGGAAGGAATAGTCGCCGGTGTCCTGAAGCGTTACAATAAAGCGTCAACTTTCCTTTTTCCCAACGGAGTCGATCCCGACATGTTTCCGTCAATTAAAAGGGATGATAGCATAAAAAAAGAGTTCAATATGCCCGAAGGCGCCTTTATTGTAGGTTACGGAGGAAATCACGGAAGGTCTCAGGCTTTAAGCCAAGTACTTGACGCGGCGGAACTTCTGAAAAGCGAAAATGTATTTTTCGCCATTTTCGGCGATGGCCCTGAAAAGACGGAATTACAGGCAAAGGCCGAAAAGATGGGTCTTGAAAAGCTGAAATTTTATCCGTCACAACCCCGTCAAAAGATGTCGTCAGTCCAATCTGCCTGGGATATAGCCATAGTGCCTTTGAAGAATATAGAGCTCTTTGACGGAGCGCGTCCGTCAAAAATGTTTGAGCTGATGGCAGGGGAAATACCCTTCATATTTTGCGGAAAAGGTGAAGGTGCTCTACTGGCGGAAAAAAGCGGCTGCGTCAAAACCGTTCCACCCGAAGCTCCCGAAAAACTTGCGGAAACGATAATGGAATTGAAAAAGGCTGGACTTCAGGAACGTCTTGATATGGGGAAAAGAGGAAGAAAGTTTGTTTTGGAAAATTTTGACCGTTCAAAGCTTGCTGGAATTTTTCTCGAAAAACTGAAAAATTAATAATCTATGGAAATTGCAGGAATTCAAGCTAGATTATATTGATAATAAATTATCAGGCAGAATGCCTGCGCTTCGTGAAAAAACTTTGTTTTTCC
>MHBF01000091.1 GCA_001803225.1 Lentisphaerae bacterium GWF2_44_16
CGGGACTTTTGACAACGGCCTTTCCGCTTTTGAATTTGTAAAATCTCTCAAGGAAAAGGCAGAAGCCGAAAACAAAAACATGAGAGATTTCGCAGACGCAATCATCACCGATATTGAAATGCCCTCCATGGATGGGCTGACGCTCTGCAAAAATATAAAGGAAAATCTCATGCTCAGGAAGTTTCCGGTAATTATATTTTCATCCCTCATAAACGAACAGTTCACAGCCAGATGCAAGACTGTCGGAGCGGACGCTTACCTGGGAAAACCTCAAATAGAAAACCTGAAAAACCTCATCATGGAAACACTTCAGAACTAAGGCATCAAGCCTCTTATAAGGATTCGTCGCCATTTCGGCGTCTATATCAGGAATATAATTACCGATTACATTTTATATTCATTATGCGGGCGGCGTATTTGATGTCGGCCTGATAAGTTATTTTGATATTGAAATCGGGATTTTCCACGAGACATACCCTATATCCGGCGTATTCCATAATACCGGAGTCATCCGTAAAATGTTTTTTTGATTTCAGCGCTTTCTGGTAAGCTTTTTTCAATTTATCCAGAATGAATACCTGAGGAGTCTCTACCGTCCAGAGAGTGGAACGGTCAAGCGTTTCCTTTATCAGGCATTTTTCATCACCCCGTTTGACTGTATCTGTTACGTGCCTGGCAGCTATGGCCCCGTCATATTTTTTACATGCCCTGACACAATTCAGGAGAAGCGCGGCAGAAGCAAAAGGACGAGCGGCATCATGTACCGCGACAATTTCGACAGTTTCAGGCAGAGCGTAAATTCCATTATAAACTGATTCCGTTCTGTTAGCGCCTCCCTTGACTAAACATATTTCCTGTCCATTCAGATGCTTCTTTATCTCTTTCTTGAATTTTCCAAGCTCTTTTTCGGCACAGGAGAGTACTATGTTTTCAGGAAGGCAGAGCGGCATAAAGTTTTTTATGCAATGAATGAAAAGGGGAATTCCGGAGAGTTTCTCAAAGAGTTTATTGCCTTTTCCATATCTGTCGGAACTACCTCCCGCGGCTATGACAATGCCGAGTCTTCCGATATGTTTTTCAGATTGGGACGGCATTATTTTCCTCTATTCGGTATTGAAGTGTCTAAAAATTCAACACAGGCAAAAAAAATGCCGCAGGGTATCGAAAGAAACTTTCATTCTCCTGCGGCAACATTACCTGGACGCTCAGGGAAGAGCGATTATCATACCCGGTGTCAATTTCCCGCTTGACGGAATATTCTGGTTAACCTTCTTAAGGTCTTCAACCTTTACTCCGTACTGGTTGGCTATATTCTGGATAGTTGTTTCCTCGTTGATTTCAACTGTTTCATGAGCGCCGGAAGTCACGGGTTTCGCTTCGGTAGAGGCAGGAGCTGCTTTCGCGCCTGCACTATCATTCGCGATATCTTCAAGGAGGTCATCAGTTGTTTCAGTACTATTGTTCAGGCTGTCCAACGCGTCCTTGCCTTTGGCTTCTGTTTTGGAAACAGGGACGTTAGGAGCAGCCGGGGCCGCTGCGGCGGTATCGGTTTCAGCGCTAACGGGAGCTGTCGATTTTGTTTTTGTTTTTGCTTTGACGGTTTCTTTTGAATGAGCTTTCTTGTCGTCAGATTTTTTAGCTTTGGAAGCGGCTACAGCGGTAGCTTTTCCCGTCTGAGGTATGACAAGCTTCTGTCCTACTTTAAGGGCTTTTTTTGGGTCAAGGTTATTTGCCTTCGCGAGGGCGTCAGTTTTAAGGTTATGCTTTACCGCGATTTTCCAGAGGGAATCGCCTGATTTTACAATATATGTTCCGCCTTCAGTAGTAGAGGCTTTTTTAGAAGAAGCCGCGAAAGCCGCCGCCGCTTTGGACGCGGTAGCTGTTTCATGATGCGAAGTCTTTTTGGAGGCGGCATTGCCTGAGATCAGTTTTCCGCCGGGAGGTATCGTAAGGACTGTTCCTGTTTTCAACGGAGTACTGGTACTCATTTTATTAACGGTAGCGAGGCTTTGCGTTGTAACGCCGTACATTTTTGCTATTTTCCAAAGCGAGTCGCCGCTTTTGACCGTATGTGTAAGGGGGCTGACTTTGGTTTCGATAAAAGGTGCGACTTCAGAAGCGGGAGGAGTTACTTCAGCCGGAGGAAGCTCTGAACTTACTGGAGCCGGAGCTGGTTCATCACCCGAACCGAAAAGACTTTTACAGCCGCCCGAAAGTCCAAGTGTTCCGAGTGCGATGAGATGCAATGACGCTACCCCTGCCAATATTACTACTACTTTGCTCTTCACGTGAAAACCTCCCGTTATTAGATATTTTTTTTTAAAATTCAATACAAAAAGATTCTCAGAAAAAAATCTGATTCTTATATAATAAAAGATTTTTCACAAAATGCAATGAGAAAATTGTTTTTTACATATTATTGAGTTGAAAACAAGCGAAAAGTACTCTTTTAGGCAGAAGCTTTTGCCGTGTCATATAAAAATCCATTAAAAATCTTAATTAGCCGATATTATCCATCACTTAAAATTCTTCAACTGCTTATCATCCCCAAGATACCATTTCCCCTTGCGTAAAACCCAATATTGCGGATCTCCATCATGCCAGTTTCCCATTGGCGTACGCCAGCGCGGAATGACCCTGGCATCATTTTTTCGATGCCCCAAGGTCATTTCTTTGAGCTTAAGTTGATCTTCACTCTTGATTAAGTTAACCTTCAGCGCCCCTGAAAAAAGCTGCATAAAACCTTGTAACATATCAGGGGGAACCATGCCAACTGAAGAAGGATCGAGATATTCTCTGGCTTTTTCATAATCTTCCTTTAATATTGCCCCGAAAAAGGCTTTCATGCGCTTCTCTAAATCGTTCTCTACCTTAGCTTTCTTTACAGTAATATCTGTACCGGGAGCATTCTCATCTCCTTCCGGGACAAGTTTACTGTCATCCTCCTTGAAATCAGCGAGGGGATCGGCTTTCAGTTGTTTGAGTCTTTCAGTACGCTTTTTTATCTCCGCGGCTTCATCAAGATGCCCGGCAGAGATTTCTTTTTTCATCTCCGCGTCATATCTTTTGATCGTATCGGAAATTATCTTTTTCATGGAATCGGCATAGACTTTCCTGGCCTGTGTGAGTTTATCCTGGTATTGCCTGTCTATAACGTCAATATCCGCGGCAGACGTTTCTACGCACAGTATAAAAAAAACAGAAAATGATATCGCTGTAAATCTCATTTATTCCCCCATTGATTGTGTATCTTATCGCAAAGTCAAAGATAAGTCAAGCTATTTCAACTCAAAGGCAGCCACTGAAGGACTTTCTGAATCTGCTTATCCCAGTAGCCCCACTCATGTGTGCCGGGGCCCTCCTCATAATGCAGATCAAATTTCAGTTTTTTAAGATGTTTTTTAAATTTGATATTATCGGCGTAAAGAAAATCTTCAGTACCGCAGCATTGAAAGATAGACGGCCTGGGCTTGCCAGATTTAGCCAGCGTGGAAGAAAGATGAAACAAGTCATTTTCCGAGCCTGAAAAATTATCGAGGTCCCCGAAAGTACGCCTGAATTCAAGAGCAGTCTCTGTGCCTTCAAAACTTCTCCCGAAACGTTCCGGGTCAACCGCTCCTGAAAGAGAAGCCCCCGCCGCAAACTTATGAGGCAGACGCAAGGCAAGTTTCATCGCGCCGTAACCGCCCATCGAAAGACCTGCGGCGAAAGTGTCTTCACGCTTCGTGGAAATATTAAAATACGTCTTGATGATTCCAGGTATTTCCTCGCTGACATATCTCCAGTAGTCAGCGCCTTCAGACATGTCAGTGTAAAAGCTTCTGTGCGCGTTCGGCATTACAGTAAGGATATTATAATTGTTGACCGTGATGTAACGCTCCACGGAAGTGCGCCTCTGCCAGATTGTATGGTCGTCGCTCATGCCGTGAAGCAGGTAAAGCACTTTCATTTTCCCAGTTTTTTTCAAAGCCGCCCTTTCAGGCAGGATTACGTCCATGGACATAGCCATTTTAAGTATATCGGATTTGAAATCCAGATGCATCAGCGCCATTTTTCATTTCTCCTTTTTAGCGTTGGAAATCTTTTTATATTCAAGCAGCGCGTATCTGTCTGTCATTCCAGCGATATAATCGGCGGCTGTTCTGTGAATACCGTCAGTCTCTATCCGGGAACGCGCGTTTTCACCCATTTTTTCAGGTTTTTTCACGTACAATTCAAAGAGTTTTTTCATACAGTCCGCGGCTATTTTGTTTATGCGCGAAACTTTCTTATGGAAATAAACGTTGGCATAAAGGAAGTCGCGGAGAGCGGAAGTCATTTTCTGAAATTCGGGACTGAAGGAAATAATCTGCGCCCCGCAATTCTGCGCGTCCACGGGTTTGCGTATTTTAAATTTTTCGATGTTACGGCTTGAATTCTGTACCACATCCCTGACCATCATATCGATAAGGCATCTCACGGTATATGCCCTGAAGCGTTCTCCGCCCTCTTTCAGTCCGCTTTTCCGCGCGTTTTCGGAGGCGAGTTCCCATATCTTCATTTTTTTGAGCATTTTCTCGTTTATGAGTCCGGCATCGAGTCCATCATCGACATCATGCCCGTAATAGGTCAGGTCATCCCCTATATCGGCTATCTGCGCTTCCAGAGAGGGATACGGCGGGAGTTCTTTGCCGTCAAGAAAAGTTTTTTTATCTTTTCTGTGTTTTATAAGGCCCGTGCGCACTTCCCATGTAAGGTTAATTCCATCATAATCGGGATATTTTATTTCGAGCAGGTCAACGACCCTGAACGCCTGAAGATTGTGATCAAAACCTCCGTAATCTTTCATAATTTCGTTCATCGCTCTTTCACCGGCGTGCCCGAAGGGTGTATGACCGAGGTCATGAGCGAGGGCTATTGTTTCGGCGAGGTCTTCATTCAGGCAGAGGGCCCTGGCGATTGTCCTGCAAATGGCGGCTACTTCAATGGTATGGGTCAGGCGTGTGCGGAAATGGTCCCCTGCCCCGTTCAGAAACACCTGAGTTTTGTATTCGAGTCTCCTGAAAGCCTTTGTATGAAGCACCCTGTCGCGGTCGCGCTGGAAATCGGTCCTTAGGGGATGAATTTTCTCAGGGAAGCGCCGTCCGAGGGACTGAAGATTGTGCACGGCATAAGCGGCGAGGTCGCTGTCCTCATGCCTGTACTGGTCTTCAAGTTCGCGCAGCATCTCAGAAAAGCTCCGGCAGCAACTTGCGCGCCAGCTCCATCATTTCGTCGTCGCTGATGTTGGTGCTTCGGCCTCCGCGATACTGTTCGTCAATCCAGTTTTTCATCGAAATAAGCGCGGGATTGTCTTTGCGGATATCTGAACCTTTTTCGCTCAGATTGGTGTGTATCCAATAGGCGATGCCGGCGAGGCCTGAATTATTGGTTATCGCCACTTTACAGGGACGGTTAAGCCAGAGATTGGTATCGAAAATATTGTAAATTTCTTCGCTCTTCGTCAAACCGTCAGCGTGAATCCCCGCCCTTGTGGTATTGAAATCAGCCCCTACAAATGGAAAATTAGGCGGTATCACATGACCTATTTTTCGGGAAAAGAATTCAGCCATCTCTGTTACCACCGTGGGGTCGATGCCCTCATGTATCCCGGTAATGCCCATCCACTCGAAAACCAGCGCTTCCAGAGGCGGATTTCCGGTCCTTTCGCCGAAGCCCAGAAAAGTGCCGTTCGCCGCGCTGCATCCGTGAAGCCATGCGCATACCGCGTTGGCCAAGACCCTGTGAAAGTCATTATGCCCATGCCATTCGAGTTGTTCGGATTTGATATCTGTATTTTTGAGTATCGTATTAATCATGAGCGGAATGCTCCGGGGAAGTTCCGTTCCAGCGTAAGGCAGACCGTAACCCATGGTATCGCAGAGACGGAATTTTACTTTTATGTTTCCGCCTTCGCACATTTCCACTATTTCATTTATCATCGGAATGACAAAGCCGTAGATATCGGCGCGGGTTATGTCCTCGAGATGACAACGCGGAACAATGCCGTTCGCGAGGGCCGTCCCGACAATTTCCTTGTAACTGTCAAGCGCCTGCCTGCGATTCTTTTTCAATTTCAGAAAAATATGATAGTCCGAGCATGAAGTGAGTATCCCGGTTTCCTTGAGGCCCATGCTTTTTACGAGTTCGAAATCTTTTGGCACCGCCCTTATCCAGGCGGTTATTTCGGGAAATTCATAACCGAGCGCCTTGCAGGCTTCGACGGCTTTTCTGTCCATCTCTCCGTAAAGAAAAAACTCTGACTGCCTTACAAGCCCTCTTTTGCCGCCTATCCTGTTCATGAATTTGAATATCTGAACGACTTCGTCTATGCTGTAGGGGGGCCTTGCCTGCTGTCCGTCCCGGAATGTGGTATCGGTTATCCAGATATTTTTAGGAACGGAAGGCTTTATGACTTTACCTTTAAGCGTTACGGCGGGAATCCTGTCATAGGAGAATGTATCTCTGAACAGGTTCGGTTCCATTATATTTTCAAGTTCGTATTTCATCAAAAACCCCTCTTCCTTATTAATCTTCTTCCCCGGGAAGCGGTAAAATAATCTGAAACTCCGTCATTGCAAAGGAAAAAATAGAATCCTGACATGATTTTTCAAAAGTTCTAACCTTTGAACGTTTTCCTGCTTAATGCCAATTTGGAAAAGTAATCGTCTGATGCCTGAGGCCAATGTCGTTCACTTATGACTGCATGGCGTTTTAACGGATGATACAGCTTATTATTTATTATGCTGTTCCGATTAATTTAACTTTTAAGCCATTAAAAATGAACTTACACGGTTACATTAGATTTATCAAATAAATATTAACAGTTAAATAAAAGAAAGTTACAACTTATTGCGAGGTGCGAACCCCTCGGTGCGAATGTAAAATCTATTACAAATTTATCAGCGAGGTCGTACCCGGGCGCTTAACCCGGAGCGCTCTTCATCTAGCCGCACAAATAATTCTTCATAATATTTCCATGTTCGGGGCTTTTTCTCTTGTGGTAAATTTATATTTTTAGAGTTGGTGGCCAATGTTTGCAGACTACGAGCAAATCCATCCAGACCAGGAAACAAGGTAGCTTCGTTAATGTTCATTTTATCAAGAAGCTTTAGCATAGATGGGAAAATGTCCTTGGGTATACGAAACCGGATTGCACTCCATGGAATGGAAGGGTTCATCCTATTAGACAAATCTTGGAATTCACACCAGTCTGCTTTTATATCGTCTTTTGTGTATGCCATCATGCAAGCAGAAAAATTCCTAATAAATGGATTGCGTAATTCAAATGGGGCGATGAATTTTGCCTTTTGGGCGACCATTCGTTCATTTACTCTTTGAGGAGAGATGATTGCTATATTCACAGATGTTTTAGAAGAACCTATCCCATTCTGAATTCCATTAATGTTTTCTTGCAGTGCTTCTCTCTGAATTATTGTATATAAATCTGGCGGAACAGGAAAGCTATTTTTTTGCCGCTCTTTGTATTCATCCTCAAAGAGATTGTTGATTCTATCCTCTGAAATTCCCCAAACGCAAGCATCTGAATCTTCTTTTTGTGACGACATAATGGCAAAGTAGGTCGCTATGAAGATTGATTCTGTAACATCTATCAAACGTGTCGGCCCACCATGATGTTGTAGCAAGGCAAGCCATTCTACATTATCATTCAAATCCGGTGGATGAGGAATAAAATGATGAGCCCTTGCCTTAAACTGTTTTAATATTGCCGATTCGACATTCCCTTGTTCTTTTAAGTTATCTCCAATTAGTCTTTCCAAAGATGTTGAAAGGCAATGATATTTTGCGGGTTGACCTCTGAATAAATAACCATCCAAACGCACTGCTAACTCAATAAATGTTGAGATGTCATTGACGGTGGTATTTATAAAAACATTTCCTGCTTTTTTAACCAATTAGAATCCTCCTCTGTTAGCATGAATTATCACTCGTTTACTTTAGTGCGCTTAGTGACAGGTTTCTTCTCTTTGCCTTTTGTTAATAAATCAGCCGTGTATTTCTCGTACAACTCAAATAGAAATTCCATGCGCTTGGCTTCGGAGATAAAAGGTTGCGGTCTGTATGCTAAGTCCACCGCTTTGTCTAATTCCTGATGTGCTTTAACCAGTGCTGGAGGCATTGTTAATGGGTCGTATAAATCAGCAAGTGAACTATTGGGGAATTCTGCTCTTACATCTAAAACTTTTTGCGCCGCAATTTCAATAGTCGCAACTTGTTTTTCTGTTGGGGTTTCGGGAAATGGAAAATTATTGTAAACTATACTTGCTGAATACTGGTAGTCACTTTTCATTCTCCCACAAACATTTTTAGCCCAAGATATGTGCATTAAAGAAGTCATAATTCCAAAAACATAAAGATTAGCGTTGGGTATAATTAAAGCACTTCCACTTGTAATAGTACTTGGCTCTAAAATACCAATTGGTATATATTTTCTATTTTCAGATGAAACTTTTGGGATAATAATATAATCTGTATTGGGTTGTCTTATTTCGCCGAACAAGGCTGGCTTTTCAGCTAGTTTTTTAGTCGCATCCCTATTGCTACTTAATCTGAATTCCCTTGTTTTTTCTATTCTCTCTAAGATAAAGTTAGATTTCTTCAATATTGACGGTTCAATACTTTGCAACCACAAGCACCATCGTTTTTTATTATTAATAAATTCGTCACCGCCGGTATAAGGCTTAATTGCATTAATGATTTCAGGTTCTTTTTTTACTGCTTCTTCTTTTTCTTCGTTTGATAAAATTAAATGTCCAGCATCTATTGGCATACTTCCATAATTCATTTCTGGAACATTGCAAATTGGTGCTTTTCTATTTTCTACTGTTATGTCCTTGCCTTCAACTAAAAATGGATTGATATTTTTAACTTTTATTTCATGTGGTGTGCCTTTAATGTCTTCGTATTCAAATATTGACTTGTTAGCTGTATCAAAATTTGCAAATCCAATAATTACACAATGCACTGCTGCATTTCCCCTTGCTTCATTATGCCAACTAAATGTACGATGTGCAAAATGAATCTTAATTTTGTATGAATCAAATAGCAGTGTCCATAAAAGACCTACTTGCTCACCCTGAGATATGGAATTAGTAGAAACAAAAGCAACTTTAATTTTTGTATTCTGTATGTATTGAGATGCTTTTAAATACCATGCTGTTACATAATCTAAAACGCCAGTTCCTTTAGCTCCGGCAAATACTTTTTCCATATCTGTCTTTTGTTCTGGCTTTTGTTCCTTTTTTCCAATAAAAGGTGGATTTCCCAGTATGTATGATAATTCGTTTTTAGGAACTACAGATTCCCAGTCGATCTGTAATGCGTTTCCGTGAACAATTTTGGCAGATTTTTTCAATGGCAATCTTACAAAATACTGTCCAAACTCATTACTAATCGCCATGTTCATCTGGTGGTCAATTAACCACATTGCAACTTCAGCAATTCTGGCTGGAAATTCTTCATATTCAATTCCGTACATCATATCCACATCAAGCCAGATGATTTCCCGAATATCCAGGACGCCCTGTCCTGACTTATTTAATGAACGCAGGATTTCAATTTCCAGCAATCGCAATTCTCGGTAGGTAATTACCAGAAAGTTTCCACAACCGCAAGCAGGGTCAAGGAATTTTAAGGTACTTATTTTTTTGTGAAATTCCGGCAATCTGTTTTTATTGCCTTTTACTGATTCAAATTCAGTCCAGAGGTTGTCAAGGAATAAAGGCTTGATGAGCTTTAAAATATTTTTTTCACTGGTGTAATGCGCTCCAAGATTTCTGCGTTCTTTTGGATTCATAACGCTTTGAAACATTGAACCGAAAATGGCAGGGGATATTTTGCTCCAGTCAATGTAGCAGCAATCCAGTAACGCTTGTCGCATCTTTGTGTCGAAACTTGCCATAGGCAATATTTCTTCAAATAGTTTTCCGTTTACATAAGGAAAATCCGCAAGTTGCTCGTCAATATTCTTAAACCGATTTTCCTTTGGTGTATTTAAGACTTGAAAGAGTTCCTGGAGTTTTGATGCAAGGTCACTGCCATCTTCACAGGTGCGTTGTACAATGTAATCTTGAAATTGTTGTTTATCGAAAATGGTCGTATCATCTGCAAACAGACAAAATAAGAGCCGGACCAGATAGACTTCTAAGGGATGTCCGTCATAACCGATTTCTTTTAGGCGGTCATGGAGTTTTCCCATTGACTCTGCGGCTTTAATATTTGCAGGGTCTTGCTCTTTATAATTTTTTTTCTGATAGCCTAAAAGATAGCCGAAATGATGAACGTTATTGACCAGTTCATTCAGCTTGAATTCAATCATCGTATCTTCTTCAAGGTCGTAAAGCCGGAAGTTCTCAAAGTCTGAAATAAGAATGTATTTCGGTAATTCGTATGGTTTAAGTCCGGGTAGGTAGTCTTTTGCTTGCTTGTAGGCTTTATCGAGGTTCTTGCCCCGACTTTTCATCTCAATAAGAATAGTGCCTTTCCAGAGCAGGTCAATGTAACCGTCACCCTCATCAAGTTTTTTTACTCTGTGTTCAAAGGTTGCTACTTTTCTACGACTAACGCCAAAAACATTGAAGAATTCAACTAAAAATGGTTTTGCATCTGCACCTTCGTTGCAGGCATCTGCCCATTCTTTTGAAAAGCTTACAGCCCGGTCTTTTATTTCATTCCAGCTTAATGCCATAATTAACTCGTACGCTAACCCAACTGAGAGTACCGAGTTCTCGGTTATTGAGAATCCGGTTTACAGTCAATTAATTTAGCCAGTTCTAATGAATAATCAATCAAAAACTTGCATCGCTTCTGGAATTCCTGATAATTTTGCATGAACAACTGCACATTTTCAAGCTACTCTTCGCTGACATAAGCGGTATGTCCCTATCCTCAATGATAATAGCTTAAATGCCAGTAACTTTTTCCCCATGCCCGTTTCTGTTTTGACAAACTTCCCGGGCGCATCGGCCCCAAATTAAGGCATTCGGGTAAGGCATTCGGGCCTGACCTCTCGGATTAATTTGTAGTCTACTTGAGCCAATTTCAAAACTATTGGCTTTTTCCTGTTAATAATTCATTTTTTGCGTATCAAACCTGTTTTGACACATCCGATGCGGCTTTTTCATGAAAAAGTCGCCGAAAACCTGATTTTTCGGGGGGGCCCGGCAGACCCCTCGGTGAGCCATTTACAGATTCAATCTCCCTGCATCATGTGAAAAATACTGGTTTTGAGTGAGCCTTTGGGCTGTCCGCAATCAGGGCATATTTCAGTGCTTGGTTTCTTATCTTTTTCCGTACCTTTTACCGCGCCGGTTTTTCCGCTTATGACAATATCCTTTTTCTCTTTCAATTTCTGCAAAGTTTCGGCATCAAGTTTTCTGCTGGCGTTCACGATTAACTGTTGGCGGAGAGACCCTTTGGGGTAGCCGCAGTCTTTGCATATCTTTTTAATGCCTTTTTTATCGGCGGCAGAGCCTTTAATCTCTCCGGTTTCGGCGCTGATTACGATGTCCTGTCCAGATTTTAAAAGTGCTATTTCGTCCTCAGACAACTTTACCTTGTCGGAGTAACACCCGCTCATTATAAGCGTTAAGACAGATCCGACAAAAAAGGCGCATACTGTTTTCTTCATTTTTTGTTTCTCCTTTTTTAAGTTTAAATCACGATTGGGACATTTGACCTAAAAGCCTGAAAGGGCTTGAAAAAGCTGGCGTTTGAACCTTAAATTATTGGTGTTCAAACAAAAAGAAAGGAACAAACGCCATGGGAGAAAATACAGTGTCAAGTCGTGAATCGCAAGAGCAACGGTTAAAAATCAAGACATTAAGCCAGCAGATGAAAAACCTTGTTGCCGTGCAGGTGTGTCATTAATTTTTAATGATACCGTGTAAATTAGTTTTTCCCTATCAAGAAGTTGATTTGGCTTTTTTTGTCCGTCCGCGCGTGGCTTCAAAATCCGGGAACGTTGGCATAGCCAGAAATTTTTCCAGTGACGTGTCCGGGTTATATGCCGAGATTACAAGCTCTCCCCTGCGATACCGTATGCTCACATATTCACTGTCAAAACGGTATTTCTTCGGAATTCTGACAGCCTGGCTTCGCCCGTTTGAAAAAATTTTTGTGGTTTTTATATTTTCAGAGAGTTGCGTGTGCTTCACTGTCAGCTCCTTTTTAATTGTCCACCTGCTTAAAGTGTATACCATGATATATAAAAGTCAATATCATTGTTTTGCATTCCCTTTCGGCGGCAATAAAGCACCGCTCTCCATAACTTGATCGTATAGGAAATTGTTATCATGGGAACGGATTTGACGAAGGGCGCGAAGCGCCATTATGAAATCCCGCTTCGCGGGCCTCCCCGCCAGGTATATGTCAACGTAAAGTCGTGGAGGGTTGCGCTTCGTCGCAACCGTCTTATAAGTTCAATTCCCATGCCTGAAATTTGTATTTAGAATGCGGCTTTTTACAGATAGCCAGCAAGCATTTTATAGGAACTTTCAAGCATCGCGATTCTCGCGGCAATGTCGTCGGTGTCGGCAAAACGGCATTCGAAATTGAAAGGGCCTTGATAGTCTATTTCTTTCAGAGCCTCCATAAAAGGCCCCCATTCTATAACTCCGGTACCCGGCACCTGGTGTTTCTCGTCAACGCCGTCATAATCAGAAAGGTGCGTCGCTATAAGCCTTTTTCCCAATGTCTTCGCCACGTCCGGCAACATGAATGGCTTATCCATCAGATGATTAGTATCAAGGCAAAACCCGACCGCGTCTTCTGAAAGCCCTTGAGTAAGCTCAAAAAGTTCCTCAACGGTATTGCCCAGGCATGTGCGCGGAAGAAGTTCCACGGCTATTTTTTTGCCTTTTGATGCCGCCTGTTCCGAAACAATCCGCAAAGAATCCGCGGCGTATTTCTTGCGGATGCTCCTTTCTTCCGGGGCAATGGGTTCTTTGCTCGAATGAAGCACTATGGCAGAAGCCCCGAATTCGACCGCAAGCTCAATTGAGAAGAAAGCGCTTTGAATAGATTTTTCCCTTGCCTCATCATCAGCCGAAGATATATCAGCACCCCAGAAATCGGAATGTATTGTAGCAACGCGGAGAGCGTTTTTGTCAAATTTATGTATCTGCGCTTTCACTCTATCGGTATTTTCCAGAAAAAGCCTCGAAAAAAGTTCAAGCGTCTTTATCCCTGATTTACTTACAAGTTCCACAAGACTGTCATTGATATCAAAACTCAATGTATGAAGAGATACCCCCATCTGAGGATTAAACATTTTTTTCACCGTCAGTTAATATGTTTTTTCTAAAGCCAAACCAATAGCAAACTTATAGAGTTTTCTGAAAAAAACAAGGGATTGGAAGCCATGACGCGCCTTTTAGTTTAAGGAACATCCCTCTGGTATGTAAAAAGATACTCCGTCTGAAAATATTATTTAAAAAGCTCTTGAAAAGAGATTGGAAATTGAAGATATGAGGGTGTAAAGTAATTTTTTGGCTACGTATATGTTTTGGTAGCCGAGGTGAGGACTATTACAATAATAGAAGGTTGACAATAGTATGACTACTAACGCAAATGAAAAGACAGCGCTTAAAAAGGCAATAAAGATTAACTGTTCAGACGTCGAACCCTGTCTGAAAAAAGTGGAATACACAATTCCTTTCGATGCTATCAAAAGCGAACGCCAGCTTATAGCAAATGAAATCGCGAAATATACGGATGTCCCGGGTTTCAGAAAAGGCAAGGCGCCGCTCAGCATAATCACCAGCCGCTTTAAATCAAACATAGAAGAAGAGCTGATGAAGCATTTCTATATGGCCGCGTTTGAAAAAATGTCGGAAGATGAAAAGTTTGAAATAATCGCTTATGCTTTTCCTAAAGAAGGACTTCCAAAACTGACAGAGGGACAGGATTACTCCTTCAATATCAGCTTTGACGTGGCCCCGGACATTGAACTGCCGGACTACAAAGGCATAGCGATTACTTCAAAGGAAGAAGAGATAACAGACAAGGAAATTCAGGAAAGCCTGGACTACTACAAAAATCTCTACGCCGAATATAAGACTATAGACGCTACAGCTCAGAAGGAAGACATGCTCAAAGTCTCGTATTCCTCTGACTTCGTTCCTTCTGAAACAGCTTCCGCAAACCTGAAACACCAGTTGAAGGCGGATGAAACATGGATATGGCTGAATGAGCCCGAATTCATCCCCGGCTCCATAGCGGCACTTACAGGCGCCGAAAAGGACAAGGAATATTTTTTCGAAGCTGAATATCCCGCGGATTACAGGGAAGCCGAACTCGCCGGAAAAAAACTCAAATACACAGTAAAGGTTTCTGAAGTTCAGAGAAAAGTGCCGGTTTCTTCCGATGAACAGCTCTGCGAAAAAATGAAAGTCGACAGCATCGATACTCTGAAAACTCAGATAAAGACCAATATCCAGAAACAGAAGGAACTGAAAAACCGTTCTGAGATGGGCGCTTCGGTTTTTGATAAAATATCCGCGGCCATCAAGGATTTCACGATACCTCCTTCAGTGCTCGCAAGTGAAATACAGAAGGAAATGAGAGGCATCGCAAACAGGGAAGTGAAAAACAAAGAGGACATAGACAAGTTCAAGGAGAAAAAGGAAGAGTATCAGAAAGAAGCTGAAAGAACAGCGAAAGAACGCATGCGCCGTTTCTTCATACTCAAAAAAATAGCAAAACTCGAAAGCATAAAAGTTGAAGAAGACGAAGTGGACAGCCAGATAAAAGGAATGAGCCGTTATTACGGATACAAGGAAGGCGAACTCCGTAAACTCATGGAAAGCAATGGCTCCATTGATGATGTCCACAGCGACATACTTATGAGCAAAGTTACAGAATTTCTGATAGACAACGCCAAGATACAGGCAAAGGCATAATAATAACTCCTGAGGTTTTATACGATGAAAAATTCAGTTCTTGTTCCAATGGTCGTTGAACAGACCGGACACGGAGAAAGAGGCTACGACATATATTCGCGCCTTCTCAAAGACAGAATAATCCTTCTCGGCACTCCGATTGACGATACCATAGCCAATCTTATAGTCGCCCAGTTGCTTTTTCTCCAGTCGGAAGACCCGAAAAAAGATATAGACCTCTATATAAACAGCCCCGGAGGCGTAATCACCGCCGGACTTGCCATATATGATACCATACAGATACTATCATGCGATGTGAAAACATATTGCGTGGGACAGGCCGCCAGCATGGGAGCGGTGCTCCTCTGCGCCGGCGCTCCGGGCAAAAGATACGCCCTTCCCAACGCCCGCATCATGATACATCAGCCTTGGGGCGGTGCTCAGGGCACAGCCGCTGATGTGGACATACAGGCAAAGGAAATACTCAGGCTCCGCAGCATGCTCAACACGATTATCGCCAAACACACAAAACAGAATATCAAAAAAGTCGGCAGAGACACGGAACGCGATTTCTTCATGTCCGCTGAGGAATCCGTCAAATACGGGCTGGTTGACAGCGTTCTCACAGAGAACAAGTTAAAGGAAAGGCAATCATCCTGATGGCAAAGAAAAACGGAGACGGAACGGATAACACTGCTCTTTTTTGTTCTTTTTGCGGCAGACGAGCTGATAAAGTCGGTGTGGGACAGCTTATTTCCAGCCCTACAGGCGCCAATATATGCCATAACTGCGTAGAAATCTGCGCCGGCCTTTATAAAAACGATACCGCTGAAAAAATTAAAATTGAACCTGAAATACCACAGCTGAACATTCCTAAACCACAGGAAATAAAGAATATGCTTGATTCCTTTGTGGTCGGGCAGGAGTTTTCCAAGAAGGTTCTTTCCGTCGCCGTCCACAATCACTATAAACGCCTCCAGTGCCAGAGAAATAAAGGCATCGAGTCAAAAACAAGCGATGTCGAAATAGAAAAAAGCAATGTGCTCCTCCTCGGCCCCACCGGTTCAGGTAAAACTCTTCTCGCCAGGACACTGGCCAGAATACTTGATGTGCCTTTTTCCATTTCAGACGCCACAACCATCACCGAAGCCGGTTATGTAGGCGAAGACGTCGAAAATATAATCCTCCGCCTTGTCCAGGCCGCGAATTACGATATTCCACGCGCTCAGATAGGTATCATCTATATTGACGAAATAGACAAGATTTCAAAGAAAACCGAAAACGTCTCCATCACGCGCGACGTATCCGGCGAAGGCGTCCAACAGGCCCTTCTGAAAATACTTGAAGGCACTGTAGCCAACGTTCCACCGAAAGGCGGACGCAAACATCCGCATCAGGAATACCTTCAGGTTGATACTTCAAATATCCTTTTTATATGCGGCGGCGCTTTTGTCGGCCTCGAAAAAACCATTCAGCGCAGAGTTGGCAAACATATCCTCGGCTTCAAACAGCTTTCAGAAGAAGCCACGGTGAAAAAAGCATCTCATAAAGACCCTGAACACGCATTGAATTTCGTGGAACCTGAAGATCTGATCAGATTCGGGCTGATCCCCGAATTCATAGGCCGTCTCCCGGTAATATCAGCTTTGACACCCCTCAAAAAAGAGGAACTCATATCCATACTTACAGAACCCAAAAATGCCTTGACCCGTCAATACATAAAGCTCATGGAAATGGAAGGCGTCAAACTTAGCTTTGACACTTCCGCACTTGCGGCACTCGCGGACAAAGCTGTTGAAAAGGGCACAGGCGCGCGCGGTCTGCGGTCAATCATCGAAGAACTGATGCTCGACATCATGTTCTCCGTTCCCTCAAGGGATGATATCGACGAATGCATAATCACGGAAGACGCCGTAAAAGGCGGTCAGCCTCTTCTGAAGAAGAAAGATAAATCCAAAGTATCCGGCGAAGAACCCCAGAAACAGAGCGCCTGAGACACTTTTACTTCTCAGAAAGAACCGATAGCGGATGTGTCTTTTTTGAGGTTGAACTTTTCCCTGACTTTCAGGAGGAGTGTCTCGTGATCGGCTATTACAAGTATTTTATTGTCGGTTGTTTCCCTGATTTTAACAACCATGTTTCCACGGGCGCTCCCCTGCATTTTTGAAGTATCGGCGGCGCCTTCCCAGATGTATTTGACGCAATCGCGCCTTTTCGGGTCTTCTTTCATTTCCTTAGGAGTCAGCTGCCTGTATTTTATGGTCTCATCAGGGTCGCTGTCTCTGCTGTATATCAGAGCGAAAACGCCGTATTTGCTTTCCAGCAGGGCACGTACTTCATCAAAGAGGCTGTTGATATCTGTTCCCTTGGGAACATTGAAATACAGTTCGGCTTTCACCAGGATATCCCTGGCGAAATAGAGAACTGTCGTACTGACTTTTTTCATTTGAGGATTGCCCTCGTATATATATGTGTCAGCCCAGTTGGAGGCATCTGCCGCCTTATGGGAAAGGAGTTTGGAGTTTTTGAAAAGCTTAAGAGTATTATCCTTTGTATCTCCCAGATAAAGTCCGACGAAGTCAGTCGGAAATTTGTATTTTGCCGAGAGTTCGGCAGTGGTCAGCAAAGAGGCGTTGCCTTTCATCGCGTTCCTTACCGCTATCGCGTCGCGCAGGATGAAAACGGAAGTATCCCTGAAACTGTCAATAATCCTGTCCTGATAAAGTATAATAAGTTTTTTCATGTCCGGGGAATAGAAAAAGCCTGTGCTTTGTATTCTATCTCTGGCGTCAAGTTTCATTTTCTCGGCATCCGCGCTGATTTTGCTTATTTCACCAAGTTCCCATCCTATTTTCAGGGGGTCTCTGTCTTTTATCATTTTCCGGGCATAAGTACAGACAGAGTCCAGAGTGCTGTCGGCGCATTTACTCAAATCCGTATTGGCTTTTTTCATATCAGTTTCTGATTTTTTAAGCTCGGCATTTAACGCGTCGGATTTCTTCGCGAAATCGGCCCATGCGTCCGGTGTACTTTGATATGCTCTGAGGACAGCCTTATATTTCTCATCCGTAAAATTGCCGATAAGTTTAATAAGCGCCTTTTTTTTATCCTCGGAGATGTCCGTCCGTTTCTGAATTTCCACCGTCAAATCTTTTTTTACCTTGTCGTAGCCATTACGGAATTCCGCGAATGTTGAAGCATCGGATTTCGTATAGTTGTTTCCGGAAATCAGTTTTTTGTTGACGTCGCGCCATGCTTCAAGAGACATTACGGCGGAGTCACCGATATATTTTTCCCTGAGAGAATTAATGTCCACGCCCGAAAGCACAAATGACATACAAAAGATGAAAATTATAAGAGCCTTAAGATGGATTTTTCTCATGATGCGGGGCCTCCGGTTTTTATTTTTCTAATGCATTCGCTAATTTATGCCGAAGCACTAACGATAACCCCGTTTCCGCTTTTTTCAATTCAAAAATCCTTCCTCTTATTCTCCCGCCGGTTTCAGAAGCGCCAGAAAATGGTCTTTAAACGGGGGCAGTTTAAAATTTACAAAACCGTCATTAAAGGTATATTTGATCTTTCTGTTTTTCAGCGGATCAATGACACTCTCAACCCTGAAAGGGGTTCTTACAGAAACACTGACGCCATGTACAGCGACTGCTTCGTTAAGCGTTTCAAAGCTGTTCATGTCCCTTCTCCCGGCAACAAACGGAACGGCCTGCACAACAACATTGCCGTCCTTTTCGCTCAATGCTATTTCCACTATTCCCGGCGCGTTTGTCCTGAGCATACGTTTTTCCTCAGGATAAAAGCTGTTCAGGATATTCCGTATCAGCGTGAAATGATGCGGATTGCCTGTCTGCATGTACGAAAGAAAAAGCGCGGGGGCTATTATTATTACATTACCTTTTCCGGTTTTCCTCATGGATATGGCGCTTCCGCATTTTTTATCGGGCGCTCCGTGAAAATGTCCGTAAAATTTTTCGCGGGAACGTACACATGGAGCAAGCATCTGCCCGGCAAGACATTCGAGGTCATCCTCCGTCTCCATTCTCAGACTTTTCACATGAGTATAAAGAGGCATATCGGGCATATCTTTTTTAAGGGCTTTTGATTTAACCTGATAATAAGTACCGGGTTCATCCAAAGCGGAAAGGGACTTTATGCCGAGAAATTTCTGCCACTTTGAAGTCGCCTCGACGCCTTTTGCCCTGAGTCCTTCATAAGAGGCAATAACGAGCCCGCCGTCTTCGGCGAACTTTATTATTTTATCAATCATTTCCATTTCGCATGTGGCATGGTTCAGAATAACTGCGCCTCTGGAATTCAGATTTACGTCAGCTTCAGCAATATCCCACTGATAATGCAGTTCCGTCATCATCCTTGTGAGCCCTGTTATATCGGTCATCGGGCTGTAGGGATTTTTATCTTTGACAGTTATCGCGGCTGAAGTCGAAAAACGTTTCGGCATAGGAATTGCGACCTCCACCATCGGTTTTCCTCCAACACAGTAAGGCTGTCTCTCCTTCAGAAACTTGAAGCCTTCTCCAATGATTTTATATACGGCTTTGTCAAGTTTTCCATTGAAATGCAAATGATCGCCGACAGCACTCGAAACACCTGCCGCAAGATGTGTAGCCAACTCTATTTTCAACTGATGCGCGCTTTTGACCGTACCGAAATCACCCCAGTTTTTGAGGAAACGCCCCGTCATCCCCATTACCGGCAATTCCGCATTCCTGAAATAGCGGGCAAGGAACGGGAACATAAACCAGCCCACCTGCACCGGCAAGGTTTCCAAGTAAAACTCACTCAGTACGCCTTTGGCAAGGGGGGCTTCGCCTATTCTGTTGAAACAGCCCATTTCCAGCCTTAAACCCGGCCTGACGCTGTCCATAAGGCGGCGCAACTTGCGGGCAACTTCCTGGTTCGTCCTCACCAGAAAATCACTGTGCTGGTCGGAATTCTCGATATCCAGCCCTTCCGACTTCATCTTTGCCCTGCACGCTTCGCAGAAACAGCTTCCCGGCAGATACCCTGCCATGTCCACGAAAACACCATCGGAAGGATATTTCCTGAGCGCCTCCCCTATCAGCGGCAGGAAAAACTCATCCACCCAGTTGCCCCGGTTGGGACAAAGCCACGACCAGTAAAGTTCGTCCCCGCTTAAAAGTATTTGTGAATTCACCGGACTTCCGTCTCTGTTAAGAGCGACATATTCGGGATGCGCCGCGCTGAGGGTTTCGTTTACATTCTGCGAAAAATAAACCAGTGCTTCAATGCCTCTTTTTTTCAATTCCTCTGTCATTCCTCCGAGAAGGTCGGTTTTCAAGAGCGGATGGGTTATGCCCTTTTCCGTGGGATAATAAACGTACCCGTGATGACAGAGCGCAAAAATTGAAATCGAATTCACATTGGCCTTTTCCAGAATGTCCCCGAACTCCTTAGCGTTGAATTTTTCTCCCACCGGAACAAAGCCGGGAGTATGGAAGTCGAGGTGGATGCTTCTCGTGCTGCCGTCATCGATTTTCATTTCTGCCTCTGTCTTTATTTTAGGAATGATTTTTCAATATTAATATTATACAGCATCCATAAGGCTATTGAATGAAGTTTTTACTGTTTTACATGGATATTTTACTGACAGCTCCTGTTTTCACATCGTTCAGCAATACAGTAAAAAAACAGTCCTGATTTGCTTTTCACCGTTAATAAAGGAATATTACATTAATCTTTTATATTCTCAAAGTATTCAAGGATTGCGTGTTATGAAAAAACAAATCCATGAAAAAGAGTTCTTATCACCCCCGCCATTGCCGAGTGGAAAAGATAGAAAATCTTATAGAAAGCTGTGGATTTTTACCCTTGCGGTATTCTGTATATGCCTTCTTATATGCGCCGCCGCTATATTCGGAATAAAATATTTCCTGACAGAAAAGCTCGCTCCCGCTCTGGCCGGCAAGGACATTGCCGGCCTCTCCAATACAATCCTTGCCAATGGGGACTGGACTCTTGTAATGAAAACAATGGAAAATATTCCCGAAAAAGTAAAGACACCGGTAATAGAAATGGCCGCACGCAGAAGCATAGAGGAACTCAGAAATAATTTCAAAGGCCTGAAAACCCCGGAAGCTAAAAATAAAAAAGTACAGGAGCTTATAAATTACATAGAAAATGACCTTGTGTTGGATGAAAACCTCCGCAAACTCTTCACTAAGGAATTCCTGAAGGCAGGAATGGATGAGTATATGAAAAAACTTTCGCCCGAAGAACGCGCGCTCTACGACCCGATAGTTCACAAATTCATCAACAAAATGAATTCAAAATAAGGAATTGGAGAAATGCGCCTGCAAAAATTCTCTCTTGTAGAACTCCTGACTGTAATCGGAACGCTCGCCCTGCTTATCGCACTGGCTTTTCCGGTATATCACAAAGTAAAAAATCAGTTTCAGCTGACATCATGCTCAAGCAAACTCCGGCAGATTGGCATATGCGTCAGCTCATACGCAAACGACAACAAGGATTTCCTCCCGTTTTGCGAACGCCTCGAACAGGTATATGGAATGCCGACCCTGAAAGATTCGCTTCTTCAATACGCAAGCGAAAACACGAAAATTTTCGTCTGTCCCGCAGATAAAAACTTTTACATTTCGCATGGTACAAGTTATGAATGGAACAGTTTTGTAAGCGGATTGAGAATCGACAAGACGATGTTCATTGTGGATACACATTCAATTATCGCGCCGATTTGCGGGGACGCTGACGATTTTCATAATGAAAAAAGAAATTATCTCTATTCCGACGGCAGAGTAAAAGATTCTTTCGAGGTGCTTGTAAAAGACGCCGAATAAAAGAAAAATAAAGAGGAAAGACACGAAATGTTCCCTTTCAAAGTTCCTGAAAAATTCCGTATTATAGCCCACCGCGGCGCGTCAGCCTACGCACCTGAAAATACTATGGCGGCCTTTAAACTTGCAATGGAAACGGGTGCTGAAGAAGTAGAGCTGGACGTACAGCTTTCGTCTGACGGCATTCCATTTATATGCCATGATGCCGTGCTTTCACGTTATGGGCATGAAAACGTAATTCTGGAGGAAACCTGTTCCGAAAAGCTTCTTTCACTGGACATGGGCTCATGGTTTTCACCGTATCAGTTCAAGGGTGAACGGATGATAAAGCTCTCCGAGCTCTTTGACGAATTCCGTAACACTTTTACTTATCACATAGAAATAAAAGGTTCCGCCCCTGCCCTGATACGGGAAACCCTTCGTACCATCCAGTCGGCAAAACTGATGGACAATTGCATATTCACTTCTTTCAAAAAGGATGCGCTTTCAGAATTCAAGAGTCTCGTGCCTTCCGCAAAACGCGGCTGGCTGGTTGCCGAGCAGACAGATGAAATTCTCAGTATATGCGGAGAGCTCGGACTTTTCCAGATATGCCCTAAGCTTGAGAAATTGACGCCTGAACATGTAGAAAAAGCTCAGCGCGCCGGACTTGAATCAAGGGTATGGGGAATATCGACAAATCCGGTAAAGGCAAAGGAAGACATACAATACGCCCTCTCCTGCGATTGCGACGGCATGACCATAAACTGGCCCGACTGGCTTACACACGGCTGATAACTCAGTCCGCGGAAATAACTCTTTTTATCTCTTGGGCCAGGGTTATCATGGAATAAGGTTTCTGGACAAAACCGTTCACGCCCATGTCAAGGACTTCCTGTATGCGCTCGTCCTTTCTGAAACCGGAAACAAGCAGGACTTTCAGGCCGGGATGTATCTTCTTCATCTCGACATAAGCGTCACGGCCGGACATTTTGGGCATAGACATATCCAGAAGGACAGCTTTTATCTCCTGATGTTTTTCACGAAAAACATCGACCGTCATCTGGCCGTCTTCGGCAAATACGGTTTCATAACCGAGTTTTTCAAGAATATTTCCGGCGGTTTTCCGCATGATAGCTTCGTCGTCGGCGACAAGCAAAAGCCCTGTACCCGTAGGTATCTGTTCCACCTGTGAAGCGTCTTTCACTTCCGGCTTGGGAGGTACGGGCACCGGCACGCCGCCTGCAACTTGAGCAGGAGCTCCTTCGATCCCTTCGGCAGTTTCAGCAGCTTCGGCCTCGTCAGTTGCAGGGAGTTGCATCTGATGTACCTGGGCCTTAACTACAAGTTCCGGCAGGAAAATGCTGAAAGTACAACCCTTTCCAAGTTCCGCTTCAACTTCTATGAAGCCATTGTGTTTTTTGATAATGTCATTGACAAGGGTCAAGCCGAGTCCCGTACCATGTTCCTTATCTTTTGTAGTAAAGAAAGGGTCAAATATTTTGCTTACCACACCCTTATCCATACCAACGCCGCTGTCTGCCACATTTATAACCCAGTACGAGGATTCAACTGCCTGCGGATGACGCGAACGGTAATTCTTGTCAGCAAAAACCTTGTCCACGGAAATGCTAAGTGTCCCGCCCCACTGTTCTCCCTCAGGCCGCATAACGGTCATAGCCTGAAGCGCGTTGTCGCAAATGTTCAGAAGTATCTGTTCTATCTGGGCCGGGTCAGCGTTGACCATTGCCTTCACGTCGTACAATTCGGCAACCAGCTCAATCCTCTTGTCAAAGGTGTTCTGGCATATTTTAAGGACATGCATCACTGAACTGTTGACATCCACCGGGACAAGGGCAAGCTCATGCTTGGTCGAGATAGAAAGGAGCTGCTGCACCATTACAACGGCACGCTCTGTGGAACTTTCGATAAGGTCCATATTGTTTTTTATGTCATCGGTATTGGCGGACTTGCCTTCCAGAGAGAACTTCATCATCGAAATAGTCCCGGTTATAGCGCCGAGAACGTTATTGAAGTCATGGGCCAGGCCGCCTATCAGATTTTCCACAACTTCCATTTTCTGAGACTGACGAAGCTGTTCATCTTTCAATTCCCGCTCGGTAACGTCCTCCAATCTGATGACAATCCCATTGTTTCCACGCGCAAGAGGATTGATTATTATGTTAAAAGTCTTTTCTTTGTTGTCCACCATTACTTTTTCCTTGTAGAGCTCTTTAGGCTTTTTGGACAAAGCTACGGTTTCCAGTTTCAACTTATACTCCATCAAGAACGGAATAATCAGCCATGCTTTTTTATCAAGAACCTGGTCTGAGCTCATATTGAAATACTTTTCAGCCGCGGTGTTCCATTTTGTTATCGCCCCGGACGAATCGACAGAAAAGAGAATGGCATCCATTGAATTAAACAGTATATTCAGGTCGTTCTGAATGTCCCTGAGCTCTTTTTCCGCCGCCTTTCGCCTGTTCACATAACGTTGGAAAGTAAACAGAGTAAACCAGAAAAGAAGAAGGAAGTTCACCAGAAACGCGACATAGAGGAGCTTGAAAGTGAGCATCTTTTTCACCGTGAGCTGCTTCACTTTGTATTCTATCCCGTCAATCTGCGAGATAATCTCCTTGAAGGCGTTGTCATATTCGTTGAAAAGATCGGCAGAAGACGAGGTTTTCTTCTGGTCCTTCGTAAGATAACATTTAAGGAGGAGATCTTTGTAATTCGTTATCTTATTATCAAGTCCCTTTTCGATGTCAGCATTTGAAATGGACTGCGATAAACTTCCGGCATCTTTGATAAGGGTCCATACAACGTTCATATCCCTGTCGTTATACCCGCTCATTATTTCTCTGAAAAAGAGGTTCGCGTTCATTATTCTCAATTTTATGTTCACAGTGGAGTTCATGAGCACTGTATTTTTCTCGCTCATCTCAAAAAGCGTGAAATAGGCATAGATATTCAGTCCAAGCATACATACAAAAGCGACTCCGAGCGTCAGGTAAGTGGTCAGGATTGTCCGTCCATGCAGCTTGGACAGCCCGTTATCTTTCACATTAGTCAATTGTTCTTTAATATCATTCATAAAACATCCTCATTTAAAAGCTTACTATTAATTCAGAAACCCGTGCAAATCAAGCATAAAAATTCACAGTATCCGGCCTGATTATTCTTTATTTTCAAGCCCGCCCTCGTTTTTTTCATCCGCAGCCGGCAGAAAAACGTTAAATACGGAACCGTTTCCAGGCTCCGAATAGACCTCTATGAAACCCTTATGCTGCTGAATTATATTGAAAACCATTGATAACCCCAGGCCCGTGCCCTTATTTTTATCTTTTGTCGTGAAAAACGGGTCGAAAATCTTTTTCATAGTCTGCTGCTCCATTCCGATGCCGGTATCCCAGACCCGAAGAAGCCAGTAATCACCCTCATAAGCTCCGGGAAGTATAGCAGAAAAATGTTTTCCGGGAGAGACTTTTTCCAGTGAAACAGACAATGTACCGCCCTGTTTTTCGCTTTCTTTGCGCATAATCGTCATAGCATGTGACGCGTTTACACAAAGGTTCAGAAGCGCCTGGTTCATCTGGGTCGGATATGCTTTTATAACAGCTTTATCCTCTGTATAAAAATTCATATTTATTTCAATTGTCTTAGGGAAGGTATTCCTGCAAATTCTGACAACTCCCTCAACAATCTCCTTTAAGTTGACAAAAGACAAAGGCTGTTCTTTTTTCTTTCCCAGGCCCCGGAGCTGTTCTACCATATCCGTGCCATGCTTTACGGAATCCTCTACAATATCCAGATCGTTCTTCAATTCTTTTTTCAACTTCGCGAGGTCAGAGGCGAAGTCGAGGGAAAACCTGATTGATGAAACAGTGGCCCCTATAGCGCCTATTACATTATTGAAATCATGCGCCAGCCCTGCGGCAAGATTGCCGACGGTGTCCATTTTCTGCGCCTGCCGGAGATATTCGTCTTTTTTCTGCTGTTCTGTAACATCGTCAATCTTTATTACAGCCCCATTCGAACCAGCCAGAGAAGCGGGATATATGGCTATATCAAGATATCTGCCATCCCCTTCACTGTATTCAATCCCTCTGAGTTCCTCCGCTTTCATGGAACTTATAGCCCTCTCAAAATCCGGTTTATAAGGACAGAGAAAACCGAGGATATCCCAAATTATCCGGCCTGCCGCTTCGGACCGTTGAATTCCAGTAAATTTTTCGGCGATTTTATTCCAGTGGATAACCGTCCCGTCGCATCTTACGGATATCAGCGAAGACGGGAGGGCCTGGAGAAGATTTTCAAGGTAATCCTTTGTATATCTCAACTCATTTTCAAGCGTCAGCCTCTCAGAACCTTCCTTCTGAAAGACGCTGTCCTGAGACTGCGCCTCCTCTGAGGACGCTGAAATTTCCCGGCTCGCGGCATGTTCCGGATTTTCCATATTTCCCATGAATCAGTCGTTTTTGGTATTATCTATTTTTACATACAGCAATACTAAACACTCCGAACAGGAAATTTCAATAGTATCCCGCCTAAACTGTCAATCAGATTCGCAATCCGCTCGTTTTGCAGAATCCCATGCTCGGAAGCAAGCCTATATGCCGGATTTTATGCCGGTAAAACCACCCATTCTTTCATCGCGTACTGTTTCCGCCGATATTTAGAGCGTTCTCGATTTCCAACACAATTTGTTTGCCCAATATCTCTGATCCGGCCTCGTTGTAATGTATATTTGTCGGCGTACGCAGATAAGTTTTGAACACTGGGAAAATTGCGTTGTACAAGTCGTCAATTTGAATGTTATTTTCTTTCATTATTTTGGATGCCGCCGCATTATATTTAATGACATCTGCGTTGGTCGGTTCTCCCCATGAGCTTCCTTTGTTTGCGTCTTCAGGCACAGGCGTTGTCGATGCCCATATAAGTTTTGCCTTTGTCGCCTGAAGCAATTTTATGATAGTCCGCAGATTCTTTTCATATGTGACCAAATCAACTTTGTTTTCGCCCTTATATATTCGCAAGTCATGCAGGCCAAAGTTAAAGTGGATGACGTCCCACTTGAATCCCTCCTGGTTATAAGCGCCAAGCCAGCGTTTGTGATTGTCCAGCATGCGCGGAGTGGGGCCGCCATTTGCGGGTATCCGCAAAACATTGGCTTTGCCTTTTAACAGTTCGTGCACAAATGGCGTGTACCCCAGCGAAATGCTGTCGCCTATCAAAAGGACACGAGGCAGGCCGGGTGTTTCCTGAACTGCGTATTGATTGTTGACCACTGTCACAGCTTTGGCCTCGACAGTGTTGCCGGAAAGCGTCCCGGAGACCGTCACTGTGTCCTTGGGCTTGATATCATCTATTCTCACAGTCTCTATTTTGAAAAATTTGCAATTATGACGCGGGCTGAGAATAAATTGCTTTTCGTTCACTTTTAAAATCAGCCCTTCCTTTCCAGTATTAACCCTGCCGCGCAGGAAACGTTTGTTGCTTTCCGGTTTCAATGAAGCATCATCTGGCAGAATCACCCACTCATCTACCCTGTAAGCCTGTATGCCATTCTTGTCAAAACCTTTGTCGAAATATCCTCCAGCTTGCACAAACGCGTCATTTTGCGCTATGGCGTCCTCTTGGGATATTTGTTGATATTTTTTCAGGATAGAAGCTTTGTTCAATTTAACAGTCATGGCTCCCTGGTTTGTGGTTATTTGTATTTCATTATTTTGGGGAGCAACTTGAAAAACTTCTCCGGCACCGAAGTCGGCCCCGGCTAAGTTCAGCATGGAAACAACAATAAACAGTCCAGCTCCAAATAGTCTCTTTTTTTCCATTTATTTTTCTCCTGTTTTAAAGGTGCGGCGTATTTGCCGTCCCATTTATCGTTTAATGCGTATTCTAGTTGTATGGATCCGATTAACCTGGACCGCTATTCCTTTTTGTCTTACCGTTTTTTACAATCTCCGCAACTTTACAATAATATACAAATCCCCATTATCAATAACATGTCCTGTTTTGACAAGAGCACAGCCCGTTCAAGTGTAAACACATGGCGTATAAACGTTTACAGGCGCACAGGAATGTGAACACCGAATGAAAAATTTTATTTCCCTGACATGGTTTTCTTGGCTTCTTTCAGTTTTTCGCATTCAGGCATTGATTTATAGTGTCCGTCAAGAGGGTAACATCCTGAGACCATGCCGTTTCTAGGCGCGGTTGTGCAGTCGCTGAAAGTCCTGCATATGCGTCTTTTATCAAGCGGTCTGCCGCTTAGTATATCGGCGGGCATATCGGGATACGGAAGCACCATCCGGCCTAATCCAATGGAATCGGCTTTGCCTCCTCTTATCACAGCCTGCGCCACATTGGGTATCCATTCCTGAAGATAGGTGTAGGCGGAACCTATGAATATCATTTCAGGTCTGTTCTTTTTGACTTCCGTTACGGCGTTTATCTGCCGCGCCACTCCGGCAAGAGGGTCTTCAGGCGGCTGATATCCGTCGCACGGCGGAAACATCGCCGGACGCTGTATGTGTGGATTATAATACGGACTGCCGACAGTCGTGCAAACCATTTTTATACCGAGAGAAAAGAGCAGGTCAAGGAACTTGTATGTCTCTGAAAAGTCAACTCCATTCCCGCTCCCGTCGCCTCCGAACGCATACCTGTAAGCACCGCTGAATTCTTCGGCTTCCCCGATATTGTCTTTCCCTTTTTTGAACGGA
>MHBF01000092.1:0-5289 GCA_001803225.1 Lentisphaerae bacterium GWF2_44_16
AATGATACAACAACAATGTTTTGTTATGACTTTTATATATATGTTCACTCATGCCATAACAATAGCTCAATCATTACTATTTTACGACCCAGAGGGTCAGGGAATTAAACCCTCCCTGATTAAAAAACTCGATAAGCGTGTCTTTCTGGAGGCTTGGCGTTCAGTCGCCTTTCTCTACAATGGTTTGCACCCTGACGAGATTGATAACCCGGACGGCGGCTGGCCGAAACGCTTAAAACCGCTCGCAAGGGAGGCTTTCAGGCGCTTCGAAATCGGGGAATTCTCGAATAATGAGTTGTATTGCTATCACGAAGCAATGAAGGGGCTGGAAGCGAGGAGAGTAAAGTCATAAAAATCCGTTATTCTAAGCCAACTGACCAACTGGAGATTTCGTTTCTACTTTTTTACTTTCATATTATACTTACATTTAGGACATTCATGGGTGGCATCCATTATCGAAACGAAGTCTTTAGGGACTGGTCTCATATAGAAAGGCTTGGATGCCGTCGAGCAGTTAGGACATGCTGGAACATCACTTGGTCCAATGGATGAGGCAGCCTTCAATCGTTCAATCTCTGCTTCCAATTCCTGAATGCGTTCCTTAAACGCAAGTCGTTCTTCTCTTAACTCAATATTAGTTTCATGAAGTGTTGCCTGCTCTGACTGTATTTTCAGGATCAGAGACTGGATGGCATTTAGTTCAGCCGCAATCTTGCGGTCTTGGACACTGTTTGCAAGCTGAGTGGTTAAATCGACCAAATCCTTAATAGTTCCCATTGAATTCTTCCCCTAATGTAAAACATCAGTTCCCAGAAAGGGCTACTGAATTGAATTTCTAAAACAGTAACTACCTGTTATAATCGTAATCATCTGTATATGAATAATTGTATATTCCCCTCTCTAATATCTTCATTTAATCTTCCTTGGATTAAATTCCCCGCCCCTTGAGTCGGTTTTGTTTCTCATCGTTCATTTTCCCTGCTTTTTTTCATCTGCTCTTCGATGAAGCGTTGCATTTCTTCCTTCTTGGGAAGTTCAAGCTGGTAACGAGATACAAACAGTTTATTATCCATGCCCGCCAGCGCATATTCAACCACGGCACAGTCCTTCCGGGTGCAAAGCAATATTCCGATGGGCGGGTTATCGCCTTTTGCCATCATATTCTTTTTATACCAACTGACATAGGTGTTGAGCTGTCCAACATTTTCATGGCTGAATTTCGCGAGTTTCAATTCAATCAGCACATGGCACTTCAATATGCGATGATAAAAAACCAGATCGACAAAGTTATGGGTATCTCCGATAAGGATGCGTTTCTGCCGGGCTTCAAAACAGAATCCGTTACCAAGTTCCAGCAGAAAAGACTGGAGTTTATCCAAAAGCTGGTCTTCCAGATGCGTTTCGCTCATTACTTCTGCAGGTTTCAGTCCCAGAAATTCAAATATATACGGGTCGCGGATGGTCAATTCAGGTCTGGTTTTTACGGTTTCTCTCTTGAGTGATTTTGCCAGTTTCTTTTTGTCTGTTGAAAGCCCTGAGCGTTCGTAATAAAGGCTGTTGATCTGTCTTTCCAAATCCCGGACAGACCAGTTTCCCCTGATACATTCGATTTCATAAAAGGTGCGTTTTGTTTCATCATCAATATCGACGAGCTGTTCAATATGGCTGTATGAAAGCAATTGCAGGAGATTATCGTGTTCGGAATTGGATTGTGGGGACGCCGTACCCACTTTTTTATGTGCCTCTGTGCTTTCCGGGATGAAGGTCTCAAATTGTGGAGACAGCGTACCCACAATCTTGGGATAGAAACGATAAAATTTGAGATACCGATAAAGCTGCCTGCGATTGCAGTTACTTATTTTCAAGCCGCCCAGTTCATGCGAAAGCTTGTCCAGTAGTTTGTCTCCATACTTTGCGCGGTCTGCCCCTTTTAATTCATATTCGGCAATGTGATAACCGATAAACCAGTTCCGCAGAGTCAGACCTATATTTATGGCCCGGCTGGTTTGTATGGAAAGCTTTTCATTGATATCACGAATGGACTGGACAAGCGATGTGAATGTCAGATTTTTTTGCTTTTTCATCGTTTCTGTTCTCATCCGGATATTCCTAAATTATCTTTGTTCGTGTTCAAAAAACAAATAGGGCGGAACTACAATTATGACTCAAAATCAACCCCGATATTCCTCTCTGTTTTGAAAATATACTGATTTTTAATGCCATTTCAATCAATATTCGCTTTTCTACATGAATTATTGGGTTGAGGCGGCAAAATATCATTCGAAGATTCTCAGATGTTCTTATCATGTCTTTCATATCCCGGCGATTTTTGAAATATAATAGTAACGGCGAATTGTTTTTCCTGTAGCGGGAATTACTTTTAATCTCAAAAAATCAAACAACTCTGACATAAATGAAAATTGAACTTATATTGAGTCCGGCAGGACATTTGAGGATTGAACAGTCTTCGGAAGCCGACGCATGGGACTTGCCGAATACTTCTGCGACACTGTTGATGGAGAGATTTTCTCTCGGAAACGGCAGCGGATTATTTGCTTTGCTAAGAGAGGAACTGCCTACCGGAATACCCGCGTCCTTCCTCTATTTCCGCAAGATTGCGAGAGAATTCATGACACGGCTCTGTCATGCGTCCGAGCCTACCGATAAAGATTTGACTCGGACTTTTGAAAGCATGCGCCCCGATTTGTCGTATTTCGGGTTTGAAGCGATGGAAGCGCCGCCGATGAAGGGCGCGGAATACATCAACGCCGAAAACCTGATGTCATGCTGGACTGGCCTTGAACAATATGCCCAGGCCGAACTGAACGGTTTTTCCGGCTCCTTTAACGAATGGCTTAGGAATATCAATCCCGCCTGGAAACAGGTCGGCAAAGTCAGTTTCCATCTTGCCGAAAACAAACAGGACAAGACGGGCGACCATCCTTTCGCGTTCATGGCGACGTTTATCCACAGACTTTCGGAAAATGACAAGCCCAAGCACCTGCCGCTCGGCGCGGCGTTGAAGGCGTATGCCGATGACAAGAACGCCCTTCTTGCCCTGCTTAAGCCCGTACAGTCTGCCGGAGAGCGCAGCAAGCTGATTGGCGAAATGGTGGCAAACAGGGAGATATTCCGCCCACAGGCATGGACTGCGCGCAACGCCTATACTTTCCTGAAGGACATTCCGGCAATGGAGGAAAGCGGCGTAATTGTCCGTATCGCCAACCTCTGGAAAACTTCAACGCCATCCAGAATTCAGGTTTCCGTGAATGTTGACCTGAAGAAAGGACAGAAACTCGGTATTGACGCCCTGCTTGATTTTTCTTTCAAGACCAGTCTGAATGGAGATGACTTGAGCAAAGAGGAAATGGAGCAGCTTCTCAGTTCGGATGGCGGGCTGGTCCGCATAAAAGGCCAGTGGGTGGAGGCCGAGCCTGAAAAAATCAGGCAGTTGCTCAGTCAATGGGAGGAGGCAAAACGTGCCGCCGAAGACGGGGTTTCATTCATGCAGGGACTGCGCATGATTGCGGGTGCGCGCCTGCCGGATGCTTCTTCTGAACAGACTGAAATCGACCGCAAATTCTGTTCCGTCAACGCTTCGGGAAAACTGAAGGAACTCCTCAATGAACTGGAAAGCCCCGCCAGAATTTCTCTTCCCAAACTGCCGGACGCTCTCATGAAAACGCTTCGTCCGTATCAGTTGGACGGCGTGAAATGGCTCTGGCGCATGACGGAACTCGGTCTCGGCGGATGCCTCGCCGACGACATGGGACTGGGCAAGACTCTTCAGGTGCTGACGTTGCTCGACATTCTGAAAAAACGCGGCGACACCGCTCAAGCCCCCGCTCTGCTTGTCGTTCCCGCTTCCCTCCTGAAAAACTGGGAAAAAGAATCCGCGAGATTCACTCCAAGTCTGCGTTTCGGTATACTTCATCCGATGGTTATGAAAGATGATGAATTTACATCTCTTGAGAATGAAACAGAAAAATTTTTAAGCAGATTTGATGTTGTCGCGACAACCTATGGAATGCTTCTGCGACTGGAAAAACTGCATACGATAAAGTGGACGGCTTTGATTGTTGATGAAGCGCAGGCGATTAAAAATCCGCACTCGAAACAGAGCAAGGCTGTCCGTTCGCTGAAAAGCTCAAGACGTCTCGCCCTGACCGGAACGCCAGTTGAAAACCGCCTGACCGACTTGTGGAGCATCTTCGACTGCATAAGCCCCGGGCTCCTTGGAAACATCACCGGATTCAAGGACTTTGTTAAAAAGCTCAACACTGAAGACGGCGTCAATTATGCGCCGCTCCGCCGTCTGACAAAACCGTATATCATGCGCCGTTTGAAGACAGACAAAAGCATCATCTCCGACCTGCCGGACAAGACGGAAATGAAAGTTTACTGCCAGCTCGCCAAACCGCAGGCAGTACTTTATCAGAAGGCCGTGCAAAGTATGGCGGAAGACTTGGAAGGCTCCGATAACATTCAGAGAAAGGGCCTTATTTTCAAATACCTGATGATGTTCAAACAGATATGCAACCATCCCGCACATTTCGATGGCAGCGGCGATTTCAAGCCCGAATCGGGCGGCAAATTCCTGCGCCTCACTGAGATTGTCGAGGAGATAAGTTCCCGTCAGGAGAAAGCCCTTGTCTTCACGCAGTTCAAGGAAATGACGGAGCCGCTTCACGAACACCTCTCAAAATGTTTCGGCCGTCCCGGACTGATTCTTCACGGCGGAACTTCCGTCAAACAGCGGCAGATTCTTGTGGAACAATTCCAGAACGAGTCCGGCCCGCCTTATTTTGTTCTCTCTCTGAAAGCCGCCGGAACAGGGCTGAACCTCACCGCAGCGAACCATGTCGTCCACTTTGACCGCTGGTGGAACCCTGCCGTGGAAAATCAGGCCACTGACCGCGCGTTCCGTATCGGACAGCACCGCAATGTGCTGGCGCATAAATTCATCTGCAAAGGCACCATCGAGGAAAAAATCGACGCCTTGATTGAGGACAAAAAAGACCTTGCGGATTCACTTCTGAGCGAAGGCGCGGAAAAACTTCTTACAAATATGAACAATGATGAACTGCTGAAATTTGTGGAATTGGATGTAAATTCCATTTTATAAAATAATTGAAGGAGGAAAATATGTCTCGCTGGAGCAGGTATGAAAGTTATTATCCGGAATACGTTCCGGTCGCTGAACGCAGAAGAAAGGCGCAACAGAAAATCAAAGCTCTTGGCGGAAAACTTTCGCCGGTCGTCATCGAAGGCCGCACCATCACCAAGACT
>MHBF01000092.1:5300-8271 GCA_001803225.1 Lentisphaerae bacterium GWF2_44_16
TCCTACCACGACTATGAAAACCGTCTGCCGCGCGGACGCAGTTACGTTCGCAACGGCTCGGTAATCGACCTGCAAATCGGAAAAGGGAAAATAACCGCGCAGGTGATGGGTACCAGTCTCTATAAAATCGCAATATCCATTTCAGAGCTTCCGAAAGAAAAATGGGAACGCATTAAAAAAGAATGCGCCGGGAAAATAGCCTCCCTGATAGATTTGATACAGGGAAAACTTTCTTCCGAAATAATATCTCTCCTCTGCCGGAAGGATGAAGGACTGTTCCCGTCCCCGAAAGAAATCAAGATGGATTGCAGTTGCCCCGACTGGGCCTCGCTCTGCAAACACCTCGCCGCAGTATTGTACGGTGTGGGCGCGCGCCTGGACGAAAAACCCGAACTCTTTTTCCTTCTCCGCGGCGTTGACCAGAATGAACTTTTCAGCGCGGACTTCACAAAAGAACTCACTACCGCCGATACGGTTTCTGATATCGCGGACAGCAGTCTTGGCGATGTATTCGGAATTGAACTTGATAGTCTTGAGGACGAGAAAAAAGCCCCCGCAAAGAAAAAAGTTAAAATTCCAGCAAAGGAAAAAAGCAAACTGCCCGTAAAGAAGAAAACCGAAAAACCGAAAAAAGTGAAAACAAAATCATCAGCCAAAAAGAAAAAGAGTTCCGCAAAGGGGACAAAGAAAACTTCAAAAAAAACACTGAAATGAGGCAATGAGAAAATTCGATTTTAATGCCCCCGATGCATATGGAGTATGAAATGATGTAAAAAATGTTTCACTGTCCTCTATCTCTGTTTGAGATTTTTTTGAGGCTGGCAAGGGGCTTGCAGAGGACTTTCGGTTCGAGCCCTGTGTGCTTTTAGGGTAGCATATTCTCCAATTTAAGAACTTGGGGGAAAACGCTCATGACGGAGAAAATCACATAACATATTAATCATTAAGCCTTTAGTTGCGTTTTGCCGGGTGTAGGTCGCGACCTCTGCAAACGGAGAAACAGAGAAAAAAACAGGGAAATATCTTCTAAAAAAGCTTCATTTTAGAAGCCCTTCAGGAAAACAGAAAATTTCCTAAAACCCTTTGACACAAGGGGATATACGTCAAAGCCCAAGCTTCAGGGGAACAGGGTTAGAAATGGAAAAAATGGTGGAGCATAGCGGACTTGAACCGCTGACCCTCACACTGCCAGTGTGATGCTCTAGCCAACTGAGCTAATGCCCCATAATCAAAATAGAATACTAAAGCCTGACTTAGAAAAGTCAAGGCACAAAGATAAAATCTTTTCCGGCAAATACAAGTATTGTTTCATTTAATTTTTATCTTTTGAATGCAATAATTTTAGAATCAACAACTGAAAACTTCCCTGCAATCATTGCGGATTTTCCGTTATTTCTTTGTCCTGCCATGGAAGAATCATTGAAATAAATATATTTTATTCGTGCTCCAATTAACATGAAAGGAAAATTATGGGACTGCTCACTTATCTGGACTGGGCTGTTATCGGATTATATTTTCTTATACTTGCCGGTGTCGTATGGTGGTCCTCCCGCAAACAAGACACCTCAACAGATTATTTTCTGGCAGGCAGAAATATAGGATGGTTTGCGATAGGCGGTTCGCTTTTCGCTTCCAATATAGGTTCAGAACACATCGTGGGACTTGCCGGACAGGGCGCTTCCACAGGAATGGCCATGGCACATTACGAATTTCATGCGTGGATTATTGTCATGCTGGCGTGGATTTTCGTTCCGTTTTATTATCGTTCAAAAGTTTTTACCATGCCGGAATTTCTTGAGAAGCGTTTCAGTCCGCGCGCAAGATGGATACTTTCAATAGTTTCACTGCTGGCTTATGTATTTACAAAAGTTTCAGTAACGGTTTACGCAGGCGCACTGGTTTTCAAAACACTTTTGCCGGATACTTTCGGAAGCCCTGAAAACGCTTTCTGGATCGGGGCTTTCGCCACGGTCATTCTTACCGGAATATACACGATATTCGGAGGCTTGAGGGCTGTCCTTTATACTGACACGGCACAAGCGGTAATACTTCTTGTCGGTTCGTTTTTCATCACGTTTTTCGGTTTATCCAAACTGGGCGGCTGGGGAGAGCTTCAGACAATATGCAGCGCCACTGCTTCACAGTTTGCGTTGTGGCGTCCTCTTTCCGACCCTGATTTTCCATGGCTGGGAATATTGATAGCATCACCAGTGGTGGGAATATGGTACTGGTGTACCGATCAATATATCGTTCAACGGACGCTTGCAGCAAAAAATCTGAAAAACGCAAGACGCGGCGCGTTATGGGGTGCGTTTCTGAAAGTATGGCCGGTAATGATTTTTCTTGTTCCCGGACTCATCGGATACGCGCTTCAGAGCAAAGGGCTGATGCATATTCCTACAAAGGAGCTTGCGGGAAAAGTGGTTATCAATGGAGATCAGGTATTTCCGACAATGGTCGCTACGCTCCTTCCATCGGGACTGCGCGGCATGGTTGTCGCTGGGCTTCTGGCCGCACTGATGAGTTCGCTTTCTTCGCTCTTCAACTCCTCCGCGTCACTTTTCACTATCGACGTATATAATAAATTGCGTCCGGGGATGCCGGAAAAACATCTTGTCATGGTCGGCCGTATTGCCACAACTGTAATAGTAGGGCTCGGAATTTTATGGATACCGGTAATGCCGCTAATCTCAAAAGGAGGCCTTTATCAGTACCTCCAAAGCGTACAGGGATACCTTGCCCCACCTATTACCGCTGTTTTTCTGCTGGGGCTCTTCTGGAAAAGGGTCAATGCAACCGGAGCCGTATGGGGGCTCGGCACCGGTTTTACTCTCGGGATGGGCAAGCTGGTAATACAGGCGTTTTTCGGTGCGGGAAAAATTGAAAGTCCCGCATTTATGGCAACTCTCGGAGATTTCAATTTTCTTTATTTTTCAGGAGTGCTTTTCGCCATCAGCGTAATCGTAATTGT
>MHBF01000092.1:8302-27153 GCA_001803225.1 Lentisphaerae bacterium GWF2_44_16
GATGAGCAAATCCAAGGCCTTACATACGCCTCCGTAACGGCGGAAGAAAAGCGCGAAAACCGGGCGAATTGGAATCGCATTGACGTTATATTGACCTGTGTAGTACTGGGCCTTGTAGCCGGAATGTATCTGTATTTCAGTTTCTGGCTGAACTGATATCTGCGTTTTTCAGAGCATCAAGGCGCAGTTGAAGGAGCCGCTTGTCGGCGGAGGCGTACTTGCGGGCAAGTTCCATCTCAAGCGTTTCGACGGCAAGGGCATGTTTTCCGTTTTCCATGCAGATATCCGTAAACATAAGCACCATATCTACATCATCGCTGCCGGGTTTTTCTCTGCCGTTCAGATAGTTTTTTATGCAGGCCAGGGCTTTTTCAGGAAGCATGAGTTTTTTCATATAAAGGCCGGAGGCCATTGAAACGGCGGTATAGTTGAAAACGTCTTCAGCAAGTATTTTTTCGAGTTCGGATATTGCTTCCTTATATTCCTGTTTGACTATCATCGCCTGTATTTTATCAAACATTATGGTCGGCATTTTGTTTTGTGACGAGGGACAATAAACTCCTCCTGAAATACGGTCCGCCAGCGGCCAGAAGATTGTCCGGAGAAAACAATATCCTGCCGCAAATCCGAAAATAAGCGTTACCGGGGGAAATACCGTGACGGCAGAAGCGGCAATTATAAAACAGAATATTCCGATCACAAGTAGAAGTATTTTATAAATCACTTAAAGTTCTCGCCTTTTTCCGATTTTACTGACTTCCTCTAACGGATCAATATATAATAGTTTTTATGAGAAAAACAGAATTTATGTAACTTTTTTGTTCTTTTCAGCGACTCAATAGAAAGAGAAGAAAAGGATTGAGTTATGAAAACTTCAGCTGTCAGCTCTACCGGGAATATAATACTCATCAACTCCACAACTCAGGACGAAGAGGAACAGACCGCCGCGGCACAGACAGAAAGTAAAAAACAAAAACTGATTTACAGAATAGGCGATGAAATCGTCACAGAAACTGTTTTCAGCCGTTATGACCTGAACAAAGACGGCATAATAAGCGACTCTGAAAAAGCCGCTTACGAAAAAGCCCAGGGAAATACCGGCAATATTATCAATATACAGGCATGATTCCAGCAATAAACGCAAATAACGCCAAATGATAGCTTCCGGCTGATTGAATTATTCCCGTTTCACTCTATTTTAAGTTACCTAAAATGGAGTGAAGCATGAAACTTATACCGCTTAAACTTCTTTCCGGGATATTCTGCCTGATATTGCTTGCATCATGCGCTTCAGGCACCGCTCATATAGCGCCGGTCCGGGATTTTGAGATGAATAAATACACCGGCATCTGGTACGAAATGGCCCGCCTTCCGAACGATTTCGAAGAAAATCTCTCAAATGTATCCGCCTCTTACACTTTAAGAAGTAATGGATATATTATCAATGTATTGAACAAAGGATATGATGTCAAGAAACGTGAATGGATTGAAAAAAGCGCCTACGCTTTTCCGCGTTCCGAAAGCGATATAGGGGAACTGAGCGTTGTTTTCCACTGGCCGCTCAGAGCGAAATACAAGATAATATTCCTGGATGTCAATTACAGATACGCCATCGTAACGGGCAGCACAATGTCATATCTCTGGATTCTCTCACGCAGTCCCATGATGCGCCAGGGTGTTTTTCCCGAACTCGTCGAAAAAGCACGTTCATGGGGATACAACACAGAAAACCTGATTATAGTAAATCAGGACATGAACATTATGGATTACTACAACAGAGACGACATTGAGCTTCCCTCGGAAATCCAGTCGAGACTGTTTTTTGAATAAATGACGGAGGGCATTTACATGAAATTCTGCTTGCTGTTTTTTTTATGTTTATGCTCCATCTCTATGCCAGGCGCAAATACCAACCCTCAAAAAACGGAGACGAAAATGGGAAAAATCATTAAAACCGATGAGGAATGGAAAAAGATACTTACCCCCGAACAGTATAAAGTTACAAGGCAAGGCGGAACGGAATGCGCTTTCACTGGGAAATACTGGAACTTCAAAGGAGGCAAGGGTATTTTCAAATGCGTATGCTGTGGAAATGAGCTTTTCAAAACTGACGCCAAATTTGAATCCGGCACCGGGTGGCCGAGCTTCTGGGAACCTGTTTCCGAAAACAGCATAGAAAAAATCAAAGACACAAGTCACGGCATGATAAGGACGGAAGTACGCTGCAAACGTTGCGACGCTCATCTGGGACATGTCTTCGAGGATGGTCCCAAGCCGACGGGACAACGTTACTGCATAAATTCCATAGCTCTCGAATTCGTCCCTGAAAAAGCTGTAAAAACATCTGACAAAAACTATGCCGCGGCGGTCTTCGGCGGAGGATGTTTCTGGGGAGTCGAAGAGGCGTTCCGCACTCTTGAAGGAGTGAAATCAACGGAAGCCGGATACATGGGCGGCACTCTGAAAAACCCCACGTACAATGACGTATGCGCAAATAAAACAGGACACGCCGAAGTTGTAAAAGTCGTTTATGATCCGGCCCTGATTTCTTATGATAAACTGCTTGATGTTTTCTGGAAAATCCATAATCCGACAACATTGAACAGACAGGGCCCCGACGTCGGCACTCAGTACAGGTCCGTAATTTTTTATTATACACCGGAACAGAAGGCGTCCGCCGAAAAATCAAAAGCCGCCCTGAAATATTCAAGCCCGGCAGTTACGGAAATACTCCCTGCCCCCGAGTTCTACAAAGCCGAAGACTACCACCAGCAACACCTCAAGAAACGCGGCATCAAAGGCTGTGGCTATCACAAAACTCAATAAGTTTTTCGAAACAAAGAGGCCCGGAAAATTGACTGTATCCTTTTTCAATCCCGCATATATCTCATTAGTGATAAATGCCTTGCTTGTAATCCAGTGCTTAGACGTATATATTCATATTAGAATTTTTAAATCAGGGTGGGAGGGGGCTCCAAAATGCGGAAATTCAAAAAAAACCGTTTTACTCTCGTCGAGATCCTAACTGTTATCGCAATAATCAGCATACTTTCAGGAATCCTGCTACCCAATCTGGTGAAAACCAGACAAAGGGCCAAAGAAGTACGCTGGCTGGCTTTCAATTCAGTCATTAACAGAGACGGCGACACCATACTTAACTACAATTTTATGTATGATGATTATGAAATTCAGAGCGGATCATCACTTGTTCCCGCTTTGCGTAATGGCGCAATAGGATGTACTATCAATGGATTTGAACCTAAAGATTATGACGGCATTATCATAGGCTCATACGAATGGCGCAAGGGCGCTGGAAGATGGAATGGCTTCAATAACGCTTTGCAGTTTGATGGAGTCTCGACATACATAGAGATACCGGGCGAAAAAGTTCTGGACTTTGATCCGCTGAAAAATGATTTTACAGCCATGACATGGATATTCATAGATAACCTGAGCATACCGCAGACCCTGCTTTTCAAAACCCAACTTCCCTCAGCGTCACAGTATGAACTGACAATATATCCTTCAAAAATCGATGTGACTTTAAACGGAGTCACAAAATCATGGAACCAGTCCCAAATTAAAGAAGGAAAATGGACACACATAGCTTTGCTTGTCGTAAATGTTTCATCTAAAGTTTATATTAACGGAGCAGACTTGAATGGATTAGCCAATAACACATCCATTGGGGTATCGAGTATATGCAAGTTCTCCTCCCCTGAGCTTCCTTTGGCCAACATACAAATGGCGTCACTCCCTGCTCTACTGGCGGCAAGCACAAACAGCAATGCGAACAGCAATGCGAACAGCAATGCGAACAGCAATGCGAACAGCAACGCAAACAATAATAACTCTCCGGGAACAACAGTCACACCGCCCAGCGGCGCTGACACTCAGGGACAGGGCAATGCGTACGGCACATTAAAAAATAAAAAGGCTAAAACCTCCCCCGCCCAGCCAAGCACGTCCATCACGCCGATGCGCATCGGCTCCAGCACCCTGCAAAACGCAGGAACAAGCCTGAATTTCTCCGGAAAAATGGATGAATTTATTTTTATAAGGAGGGCACTGTCTCCAAACGAGATAAAGGGTTGTTGGCAAATGGGAAATCCTTACTGAAAAAACTGGAGTTATAGAAATGTCTAGAATATTAGCGGCAGACGACAATAAGTTGCTCAGAGTCTTCTATGAAGATGTCCTTTCTTACCTCGGACAGGAATATGAAATATGCAAAAACGGACAAGAAGCACTGGACGCATTCAAAAGGCAAGCAGCTGATCTGGTGATACTGGATGTCGATATGCCCGTAATGAACGGTTTTGACTGCTGCAGGGCCATAAGAAATACTCCCGAAGGCGTTTCAGTACCTATTGTAATTGTCTCGTCACACGATGATGAAAACCATATTGCCATGGGACTCGATGCCGGCGCAAATGATTATCTGATAAAACCTGTCAAAGAAACGCACCTGATAGCTAAACTCAAGAACTTTCTGAAAAATTCGTCCTTTCTGAAAGGTGAATGCGATCTGATAAAGGGACATGCGACAATCAGCGGAAAATACCGCGTTGAAAAAATGATTGGCAGCGGAGCCCACTCGACTGTATTTCAGGTCACTGACATACAGAGCAATAAAACGCTCGCGCTGAAAATGCTTAAAGAAAGCGCGTCATCCAATGATATAAGCAAACCGTTTTTTGAAACAGCCGCAAAGATCAGAGAGCTCCAGTCTGATTATATTGTAAAAATTCTGGATATGGGCCAGTTCAGTGAACGCCTCTATATAGTAATGGAATTCATTGACGGGGGCGATCTTTCTGAACTTCTTAAAAGGAAAAAAATTCTCAGCGAGCATGAAACCGCAAAAATGGCTGAAGACATAGCGCTGGCATTGAAAACATTTCACAGCGCAGGGCTCATACACCTTGATCTCAAACCCGAAAACATACTCATAGATTCAGCCACAGGAAAATACAAACTTGCGGATTTCGGTCTCATAACCGTACGCTCAACTACCACGATGCCCTTAAATGCGGAAATATGGAGTACACTGGCGTATGTAGCGCCTGAGTATTTCAGCGAAGAAGGCGTCGTATCCGGGGCAAGCGATATTTACAGTCTGGGCGTAACTATGTATCAATGCATAAGCGGAGATAATCCGTTTCTGTCTGAACGCCCGGCAATAACAATGTCCAGGCACATGAACCTTATTCCTCCATTGCTTAAAAGCAGTAACAGCATTGTTTCTTCGGGCATCTCATGTATTGTCGCAGATATGCTGAACAAACCGATGGAACTGCGGCCTAACGCAGAAGAAGCGGCACGAAAAATTGAAGAAATTATCAACAATCCTGAAATAGTCACAAAGAGCATGGACAATGTTAAAGCCCTCTCTTCAAAAGCCAGAGAAATATCAGGGCAAATGCCTGTGGAGGAAGTAAAGGCCCAGATAAGAAAAGAGAGGAGAATCAGAGCAAAATTTGAGACTTCGCAACAATGGAAGTCTATAGCTTCGGCAGGTTTAGCGACTATTTTTATAGCGTTGATTTTTATGCTTCTTGGATATGGCCTGAATACGATTTTTTTCGAACAGAAACAACCTGCCCAAGGAGCACTTATAACTACAAATTGCTCAAAATGCGGAACAATTGACAGACTCCGGATTGCAGACATCACAAAAAGTAAATGCGGCAAATGCGGCAGCACGCTGGGCTATGCTATGAAATGTGAAAGCTGCAATAAGATTTTCCCGTATATACTTCCGCCTCTGAATAATTTAAAAGATAAAAATGCAATTATGGCAAAGCTGGAGGAAGCCCGTAAATGCCCGGCCTGCGGCTCCACCAAAGTTGCTCTGCTTCCGAATACAGAGAAGAAAAAGGCTGGAAAGAAAAATCTGGTGAAATAAAAACGTTCCTCTTTCAGCTCTTCAGTCTATTGATTTTTTCAATCTCAGGAAAAAGGTTGTTCCTGAGTTTTCTCCAGTTTGGAAGCTGACTTTTCCCTTAAGATATTTTTCTCCGAGAAGTTTCATACTGTAAGTACCAAGCCCCCTGCCCTCGCCTTTTGTCGAAAAAGACCGCTGAAACACCTGCAGCTGGGCTTCGTATGGAATATATGCCATGTTGCTGACGTAAAACTCCAATTCGTCTGAGTCAGCAAAAGGCACACAACCTATTTTCACCTTGCCTCCGGAAGGAGTAGCCTCCAATGCGTTTTTGAGCATATTGCCAAGAACTCTCATAAGAATTGTTTTATCGTTCTGAAATTCGATAGGATGCTCAAGGGGTTCCAGGCTAATGGTTTTTTCTTCAGCCACTTCATGGCTGCTGTATATCATTGCCAGATCTTTTATAATCCTGAGAGAATCCAATGTTTCCACAGCCGGCGACAATTCACCTCTCTCCGCCATTTTAAGTTGTTTCTGAGCCTTGATTTCATCTATGAGTGAACTGGATGCCGTCATTATCATCTCGGCAAGATCTTTAATCTTTCCTGTTGTGTCACTGGAATTAAGTATTGAAGATATGCCTTGTATGCCGCCAGCGATATTCATTATATCGTGAAAAAATATGCGTTCAAGGGCCTGTCTGCGTTTTTCATCACTTATGTCTGCAAGGGATATTTTGACAAATTTCTCGCCTTCGGCTTCGAGGAATGTCGCGGTTACTTTCAATTCCAAGGCCTCACCTGTTTCATTCGTCAACCTGTATTCACGCTCGGAACTTGTACCACTCTTCTGAATATCAAGAAAAGCATTCATCCATCCACAGGCTTTGCAATGTTCGGAGGTTCCGCAACCGGATGGAGCTGCGGCAGCATGCTTGCAATGAAAAACTTCACCCGGCCTTAGTCCGTAGATTGCTTGGGCATTTACAGGTCCGAGTATTTTGAAAATAGCATTATTCAGATAGATAATCTGTCTATTCTGATTGATAATCAGAAGTATTTCCTGCAATGTATCAAGAGTATTGGTAAAGAGCTTCATAGACAATATTTTATGATGCTCCTCTTTTATTTCCATCTCTGATGATCTTTCAGGAGACCCAAAATAAGTTACAGCTTTTTGTGTTTCATTGTCCATTGCAATTCTCCCCATATATACATTTATCCACTCATTTATATATTAGTACATATTGCAGATTTTACCACATGGTATCACTCGTATCATAAAAAAACTCATAGTAATACATCTTGTGCCGGAAGGAATGCGAGGGGAAAATATTGAACAGTCAAAGTTTCTCCGTCCTCCTGAAAAACCTGGAGTCTTTTATAAACATCTGGCGGTAGTGCTTCTGAGGATAAGTTCCGTGCCTATTCTGGTTTCGGGGGCGGGTGATCCGCCTTTTAAAACCGTCTGGAGATTTTTCCAGACGGCATCGGCTATAATATCGCAGGGCTGGGAAACCGTGCTCATATCCAGGTCTTGCGCCGTCATAGTATTGCCGAAACCGACTACGGAAAATTCAGAAGGGCATGATATACCTGTGGATTTCAACATTCTCAGCGCGCCCGCGGCTATCGTATCATTGCCGCAGAAAAGCGCGGTCGGGGCCTTTTTCTCTTTCATGAGTTCCTGCATGGCATAGTATCCCCACTGTCTTGTATAATCTTTTTGTTTGATATACGACTGCTTTATTTCAATATCATGTTTTTTCAATGTCGCCGCATATCCGTCAAAACGCTTTTCAGAAGTTTCATCGCCCATGCCGCCGATATGCGCTATCCTCGTGTGCCCCAGGCTTATCAGGTGTTCCACCGCGCTTTCCGCGCCGGAAAAGTCATCGACTATCACATGAGGAGTTGAAAGTCCTTCAATAAAAACATCAAAGAAAACAGTCGGTATATTGAGTTTTTTATACGCTTCCGCACAGCGTTTATCAGGTACGGCTATCAAGGCGTCGAGATTTTCATTGCGGCAAAATGAAAGGAATTCCTCTTCCCGCTCCGTACTCCCGTGGCTTATGTGAACTATCGGATGAAAACCGAAAAATCCCATTTTCTTTTCAAGCTCGCTCAACACTTCAAAAAAGAATATCTCCATATCCGGAAACAGAAGCCCTATCATGCCGTTCTTCTTCTGCGCAGGAGGTTTTTTGCCTACGAAATTCCCGTGGCTCGGCACTTTATAAAGCATCCCCTGCCCTTCCAGTACTTTCAGCGCCTTCCTGACGGTAAGATGATTCACTTCAAACTGTCTCGCAAGCTTTCGTTCGGAAGGCAGGGCATCATTCTGCCTCAACTGACCGGAATGTATCAGCTTCCTTATCTCTTCGGCTAAGGCCAGGTATTTTTCAGGTTTTCCTCTTTTCATGTTTTTATTATATATCGATATATTTTAAAAGTCAATATCAGTTATTTTAAAAATCAATAAAATCTTATCAAGATCCCAATATTAAGTATAAAAATGTTTATTTATTTATAATCAGCTCTTGACTTCATATAACTATATTGATATAATTATGAAAAAGCAATACATGGAGATTAGATGAAAAAATTGCAGGTCGTACTGGGCTTTGATATGGAAACCGACATAGGAAGCTGGACGCCGTATTATGAAGGCTTCGTCAAAGGTACTCCTCAGATACTTAAGGTATTGGGGAAAAATGAAATCACCGCGACGTTCTACTTTACAGGGCACAGCGTACAGAAACATCCCGGAGTAGTGAAAGACGTAAAAAAAGCCGGACATGAAATCGCCTGTCACGGGCTTTTTCATGAAACCATAGGCGATCAGCTTTTTGAAATCCCCGGCATTTATCCCCTGCTCCCGGAGGAAATATATCCCCGTCTGAAACTCTCAACGGAACTCGTCGAAAAGGCCGCCGGGATCAGGCCAGTTTCATTCAGGGCGCCGAGGCTTTTCGGTTCGACCCCCATGCTTAACGCGCTTGAAAAATTGAAATACAAAACCGACGCCACTTATCCCATGTATTTTTATAAGAAACAGCTCGCGCCCTATCATCCGTCAAAAACGGACTGGACAGAAAAAGGGAATATGAAAATACTTGAGCTCCCTAATTTCGCGGACCTTTCGATGAAATCAAAGGACAAATACGGACGCGACATGGACCAGTGGCCGCTCTTCAGGACGGAAAGCGCGGACGCCGTTCTGAAACATATCGACGGATATATTTCATTCTGCCGCAAAAAATCAATTACGCCTTTTCTCTGTTTTTATTTTCATCCCTGGGAGTTTTACAAGATGCCTGAAGGCGCGATACATTACGGCGAAGGCAGCGTAACTCCCGATCCCTTCATTGTAAAAAACTGCGGCGCTTATGCCGTCAAGCAGCTCGATATACTCGTAAAGAAGCTGCTAGCGCGCGGAGCGGAATTTAACCAGGCTAAACAACTGAAAAGTGAATAGATAAACAAGGCCTCTTAATATGAGAATTGAAAAAAATTATGAATTTCGCAAAGAGTTGAGGATTGTGCACCGTCCCGGCAGAAACAAGCCAGGCGCAAAGTCAGGTAAAGATGAAATATGCGTAAAAAAAGGCTGGTCTATAGTCTGGGACAAAAACGCTTCACGCCTGGTTGAGGACAGCGCGAAAGACTTGCAGGATTATTTTTTCACCAGCATGGGAATTTCAGTCCTGCTTGAAAAATCAGACGACATAAATTCGCTTCCTGACAATTGCATAATCCTCCGCGGCAAAAAAGATTTTCCAAAACTCGGCAAAGACTTGTCCGTGCCGCGAAGCTACGTTCTGAAAGTTACAGATAAACAGATAATAATTTGCGGCAATGATGAACGTGGCGTAATGGCAGGGTGTCATTATCTTGAGGATTTGATGAATCTCAGGGAAGCGCCCATCGTAAGTAAAACACAGGCGCTGAAGAGAGAGCCGCTTTTTTCGCCCCGCATGATGCATTCAGGCTGGGGAATAGATCAGTTTCCCGACGCGCATCTCAACGCCATTTCACATGCCGGCTTCGATTCGATACTGCTTTTCGTAAAGGGCATTGACAAAACAACAACGGGCTATCTGGATTTCAACGATCTGATAGACCGCGCCGCGTCCTTCGGGTTGGACGTGTATTTCTACAGTTACCTCAACAGCTGGAAGCATCCCGATGACGCCGACGCCGAAGAATATTTCGACAAAATCTACGGGGAACTTTTCAGGAATTGCCCCGAGGCAAAAGGTTTCTGCATGTGCGGAGAGTCCTGCGAATTTCCCAGCAAAGACGTTCATACGACTGGAAAAAAGTGGAGAGAAAGTTCATGGCACGGCATTCCCGATACACGTCCAAGTCCGGGCTGGTGGCCATGTGAGGATTATCCCGGATGGATTTCGGCGGTGGCTAAAAGCATTCGCAAATACAAGCCTGATGCCGATATCATGTTCTCAACATACAACTGGGGATGGGCATCCGAAAAAGACAGGATAAAGTTCCTTGAGAAGATGCCGAAAGACATAACATTGCATATCCCTTTTGAAATGTTCCAGACCATAAAAAGAGGCAAAGCGACAAGTGTCGTGATGGATTATACTATGTGCAGGCCGGGCGGAGGAAAGTATTTTGAGAGCGAGGCAAAAGCAGGCAGCAAACTGGGATTCAGGATTTACACGATGAGCAATACCGGCGGCATGACCTGGGACTTCGGGGCCGCGCCCTATGAACCTATCCCCTATCGCTGGGTTGAAAGGCATAACGCCTTTCATGAAGCCCGCAAAAAATACGGCCTTTCTGGAATGATGGACGCGCACCATTACGGATGGTATCCCTCGGCCTCATGCGAATTGGCTAAATGGAGTTACTGGACGTCTTCCGAAGCACCGGATAAAATTATCGAAAAAATAGCTCTGAGGGATTACGGGAAAAGCGCCGCGCGCCATGCACTGAAAGCATGGAGAATATGGAGCGATTCCATGGATGACTATATACCATCAAACGAAGACCAGTACGGGCCGTTCAGATGCGGACCTTCTTATCCTCTGATATTTCATCCGAACATCACGCGCACCATGCAGAGCAAAGAAATGGAGTTTCCCACAGCGCCCTATGCTCATTTCGGCGGAGCGATAATAAAGACGTTTTATCATCCTTATGAAAACATTCAGCAGAGCGCCGGGCCTGTAAGATACGCCGAGGAAGTCAAATGCCTCGAAAGATTCCTGACTAATTGGAAAAAAGGCGTTGCCGAATTTGAAAAAGCCCTTGCAAAAGCGGAGGCGGGAAAAGAAACCGCCGCTGAAAAAGAACTGGGAGTCGCCAAGTTCATCCTTGCGACAATAGCCACAGTCCTGAACGTGAAAAAATGGTGGTTTCTCAACCAGCAGCTGCTGGCGGAAGCAAACCCGGCAAAGGCCTTGAAGCTCCTTGAGAAAATTGAAAGTACAGCTTTTGCTGAAATAAAAAACGCGGAAGCCGCAATTCCCGTTGTGGAAGCTGACTCACGTCTCGGCTGGGAACCGAGCATGGAATACGTAACTGACAAATGGCATCTGGAATGGAAAATAAAACAGGTCAGGAACGTTCTGGAAAATGAAATCCCAGTCTATCGCAAAATACTGAAAATATGAAGGGACAATATTCACGATGAAATACGAAATAATGCTTCCTCATCAGATCAGAAAAGCCATTGATGAATCATGGCCCGTCGTTCTTTCTTCCGGGGTGCTCGAATATCATGCCGAGCAATGTTCCGTGGGCACTGACGCGCTGATAATAAACAAAATCGTCGATGAGCTTGAAAAAGAAATGGGCATGGTGGTGCTTCCCCCTCTCTTTTACGGAGTATCGAGTTATGCAGTAGCGCCGCCTGAAAGAAACGGCACTGTCAATGTAAGCGCTGAAACTCTGCATCTCTTCGGCCGCGATATTTTCAGAAGCCTTCTGCGAATAGGCTTCCGCAACGTCCATGTCCTCTGCTGGCATCAGTCCGAAAATTTTAAGGACGGCATGCCGACAGACCTCGCGCTGAAACTCGCCGCAAGGGAAGCAATTTTCGAATTCCTCGAAAAGGAGAACGGCGAAGGCTGGTGGGGAGACAATAACATGAAAAACTATTACTCCGACCATGAACACGGCAAAAACCCTTTCAACTGGATAAAATTTCATCCTGTACACAATGAAGAGAACCATAAAAAATACCCGGGCGACCATGCGGGAAAAGCTGAAACATCACTCCTGATGTCCCTATGTCCCGAAGCCGTCGACATGAACTACTGGACAAATGAAATATGGTATGCCGGAACCGCAAAAGAAGCATCGCCGGAATACGGCAGGGCCTTCGCTGAATCGATAAAAGAAAATCTCAGAAATATCCTGACAGTTAAAATTTGAAACCGAATATAAACTAAAACAAGGAGAAGAAAAATGAATTGCGTACCGGACAGTGAATACAGGGAGAGAATGAAGAAATTCCAGAAGAACATCGCGGCGGCGGGACTTGACGCGGCGCTGGTTCACGCGAATGAAGCCGATTTCGCCTATGTGCGATACCTCACTGAATACTGGCCGACCTTTGAAGCAGGCGGAGTATTCGTTCCGGCAAAGGGCAATCCCGTTCTCATAATAGGCCCAGAAAGTGAAAATTACGCAAAGGGCAGAAGCAAAATCAAAGATATAATGAAGATGGTCGAATACAGGGAATCGGCTGAACCTCAATACCCCGGAATAGCTGTCGCGAATTATAAAGATGTCGCTAAAAAAGCCATGGGCGGGGCGAAACTCAAAAAACTGGGCCTCGTCGGTTATCAGATTATGACGCTTCCCGTTTACATGTCCTTACAGAAAGACCTTCCAGGCGTTGAACTGATAAAGGCTGATGAAACATTGGTAAGCTTGAAGGTAATCAAGTCGGCAAACGAAATAGCCCTCATGAAAGAAGCTTTCAAAATCAGCGAAAAAGCCGTTGACGCTATTCTTGGCGAAATCAAACCAGGCATGACGGAGCTTCAGGTGATAGGCATCGCACAGAGGGAAATATACAAACACGGCGGAGAATACGAAGGACACGCACTCTACTGTTTCAGCGGCCCCGCCACTAACAACGCCATCTCGCGCCCGACCCATAAAAAAATAAAAAAAGGCGAAGTCATACAGCTCAATATCGGCGCGAGGGTCGGCGGATATTCTTCAAGCGTAGGGCTCCCCTTCTCCATAGGGAAACTTCCGAAAAACCAGCAGAAACTTGTCGAGTTCGGCCTTGAAGCCCACTTCAAAACAATGGAGCTGATGAAAGCCGGAAAACCGGCGGCAGCCGTAGTCAAGGAATATGAAGAATACGTCAAAAAAAGCGGTTTCGCCCAATACATGCTTTACGGCCCCTGCCACGGCATAGGCATGATGGAAGTCGAGCGTCCCTGGATGGAATCATCCTCGACTTACGACTTGCAGGAAAACATGACGTTCCAGGTGGACACGTTTTTCTATGACAAGGATTTCGGCCTCCGCTGGGAAAACGGCGTAAGAGTTACCAAGACCGGCGTCGAAAAACTTTCAAAGAAATTCATGAAAACAGTACAACTCTAAAAAAACATTTTCTCCTCTCAGGCGGCGCGGAATCTTCCCGCCGCCTTGTTTTTCCTGCCTGAAATAAATTTTCATTTTTTTATTTTACCCTATTGACTTTCCGCGAAAAATGCCTTAAAATATGTTTATGATTTACCGATAAGTCAAAAAGGGGCAAAATGAAAAGAAACGGGACACAGACAAGACTGATTGATATAGCCGATAAAGCAGGAGTATCAAAGGTGACAGTCGCGAAAGTCCTCCATAAGACGGGAGGAGATAATACCCGTGTAAGCAAAGAGACCGCCGAAAAAATCCGTAAAATAGCCGCGGAACTCAAATACATCCCGAACAATGCCGCGCGTCAGCTCAGCGGCAAGAAAAACAACATCATAGGCGTTGTAATAGACAGTTTCGCTCCGCAGGTGCACATGACACAAGTCGCCCTTATGGAACAATATGCCGCGGAAAAGGGCTTTAAGCTCATGGTCGGACAGGCACACAATGACACAAAACGCATTTTAGGGTATGCCCGGGATTTCGCGGCGTACCGTCTGGACGGCGTTATATGCATGGCGCACCTTTATCCTCAAAACGCCACTCTTATCGCGGAAGAATTCAACTCCCTCCTGAAAACAGTTTTCATAGGGAAACCACTCTCTGAAAGTAAAAATTTAAACTATGTACAGGCTGATATAAAAGCTGGAATGCGCCAGGCCGTTTCTTATCTTTTAAAACAAGGTCGCCGTAATATAGCCGCTCTTCTGGTGAAAGGAACTTATGAGAGCATGGGAATGAACGAGAGGGAAGCGGGATTTCTGGACGCACTGGCGACTAACAATATTCCCGCAGAAAAAGCGATCATAAGAAAAGTCCCGCTTTCGGAACCCTTATCGCCGGAAACAATACAGCCGCATCTCGAATATCTTGTCAAAACAAAAAAAGCCGATGCGATAATAGCGTCAAACGATATCATGGCCGCGATGATTATCCGATGCCTTATGCGCATGAAAGTAAAGATACCCGGAGAGATGAAAATCATAGGTTATGACAATATTGATATAGCGTCTCTCATGATACCGTCAATAACTACTTTCGACCAGAACAATCACCTCATCGCCAAAGCGGCCATCGACATGCTTACAGACATGATAGAAGGCAAAAAAATCAAAGAGAACGTAACAATAAAACCCTCACTGATAATAAGGGAGTCAACATAATATGAGAAGAAAAAAGAAAATTGCCTTTACCTTAGTCGAGCTCCTCATTGTGATAGCGATTATAGCAATTCTGGCAGCATTGCTTCTTCCTTCCCTTGGCAAAGCCAGAGAAATAACAAGAGCAAGCGTCTGTCATAATAATCTGAAACAAATAGGATTGGCAATGGATAATTATGCGTCAGACTTCAACGGATGGGCACCGGCATACTACAGCATAGTTTTACCATCTCCATATGATCCTGTACTGTGGAATACAGCAATTTGGTCATATTTATCATATGGAAACAAGGACACATTTGCAGGTATCCCAGGTTTTTTAAACCAGTATGGCTTCAAGAAAGGAACAGTTTTCTATTGTCCTGCCAGAAACGGACAACCATGCAGTGAATACTCCAGTTGGTTTTTGAGTTATGGATATAATTATCTTTTTGCACCGCGCAACACCAATATGAGTCAAGCAACAAGCCCACGTTTCTGGATAAACGCTAGTACACCAAGCGAAAAATCCATGATCATGGATTATACGGCACCAGGTGCAGTACATGAATCCTGGTCGGGATATAATTACTTAGTAGAATCTGCGCGTCATCTTAAAAGTATTAATGTTTTATTTGCTGATTTACATGCGAAAATGATAAAGCTTGAAAATATTCCATTGAGTAAAAATGACAATTTCTGGAAATATTAACATTTAATTAAAATTCCAACAGAAAGGATTTTCAACATGTTAAAGATTTTTACGGGAATTATAATTCTGGTTATCTATGTGGGGTCGATGAAAGGGGATACCTTGGGAAAACAATATCTGATAAATCCGGTTACAAGCCCAATTTCAATAGATGGATATCTTGAAGACTGGAAAGACATACAGCCTATAGATATCAGTTCAGGCGATAATTTACGAATAATAGTACCCACCGCATGGAGAGAAACAGAAGATGATTTGAATGCAAAAATATATCTGGCTTTTGATAAAAACAACTTGTATTTTGCCTGTAGGGTCAAAGACAATATCCATAACAACCAGTGGGATGGGTTCAATATCTGGCAGGGGGATTGCATCCAGTTTGCATTTGATACTTTAGTCAACGCAAAAGAAAATACATCGTATGATGAAGACGACTGTGAATACGGTTTGGCATTGTTGAACGGCAATAAATCATATCTTACCTGTTATCATAAGAATAAAGAGCGTGCCAAAGGGAAAAATATAAAATATGCCGGCCGGCGAAATGAAGAAAAAAAAGAGACTGTCTATGAACTTATGATTCCATGGGAAAGCCTGAAACCTTTTGATATGAATTCCTGCCCGTTAATCGGATTTTCTTGTATAATAATGGACAATGACGGCAACGGACTGGAAAAAGGGCTGGAATTAACGCCAGGCATAGCAGGGAATAAACGCCCCAGCCAGTTTGCCAAGCTGGCTTTTTCTCAATATGATCAAAAGAATACCAATAAAGAAAGAGGATATTTTCCACCTCAAGGAACTGAACTTTGTTCTTTAAGTTCTCAAACTCCAGTTTTCAGTTTTCCTTTCGCTTTTATAAGTGATAGCGAACCAAAGAATGTCCGATTTTGCTTTGAGATAGAAAAAGACGGGAAGAATATATTTTCCCAAGAAAAAGAAATAAAACTTATTAAAGGGCTTAACAATATTTCTTTCGAGTATAAAGCCGACCCGCTTCTTCTTCCCGGAAATCTGCATCTCGCTGTAAAAATTAATGCTAAACTACTGACAGAAAAAGATATTAATCTCATAAATGATACTTCAGCCCTAAAAAATCTTTCCCTAATTGAACAGGATATGGAAGCATTAAGAAAACTGCTCTCAACAGCAGAGGAAAAGAAGATTTCACTTCCATATCAAAAATCAAGGCTTACTTTGCTGGAAGACTTTTATGACTACATCAAACTTGAACTTTCCAGAGAAAAAATTATGCAGGATTATGCTTTGCGTCCAATGAGCAATCAAGACCGTTGCAAGATGCTTAAAAGAGCGGAGGAAAACATAAAATATCTTCTTGATACAGGCAGGAAAACAATAACTGAAACAGAAGAATTGCTTAAATCCCCGGAAAAAGCATTGCAAGTTCCTGCATATGATCCTCGGAAAATTACCATTAAAAACGGCAATTTTTATGTTGGCACTCAACCGCTTGTTTTAATCGGAGCTTGCACTGGTTTCGGAGAATTCAGATTCTTCAAATTCGACAAAATGTCTTCCCATGAAGAAATAGTTAAAGCCACTATGGAACGAATAGATACAGACAGTCGTTACGGCTTCAATCTCAGCGATTATGGGAGAAGTACTCCAGAAGAAGCAAGGGCTTACATAGCAAAAGCGGCGGAACATGGTAGCGCAAGTTCCATTATAGGTATGGTCAAATTAATGGACAAAGGACTGACAACTCCATGTGAAATTGATAAGAGACTGAGAGAAAAAGAAATTATAGTAAAAGAAAATGTACCGATTTACACAAAAGATGCGGCGCTTCTTTCCCTGAAAATTGCCGGAGAAATTAGTTTGGCTTTCAAGCGTTGCGCCTGTCCGGTATGTACGGAAAAATACAGGGTCTGGCTTGAGAAAAAGTATGGTACTATAGATAATTTGAATAAAAGATGGGAAAGCGATTGTGCTTCATTCAATAATATAAATATACCTGAACTGAACAAGCAATTCCCTTACCCTCCTCTTTTCGATTACAGTTCCTATATGCAGGATATTACGACGGATTATTATAAAAGTGTAAAAGCTATTTTCAAAAAAGAATCTAATAAACCGGTACAGAGTTATCAGCAGGTATGGCGTCTTTTCTGTCAAGTGGATAAAGTTGTATCGTTGAACTTTGAGGATTTGGTAGATGAGGTATTCAATGAAATTATCGGTTTTGACGGCTCCATGTTTTTTGAGGATGAAGAATACGCTTATGGCTGGAACGCCATTTCTGAAATCCTGTCTTACGATTATTATAAGTCGCTGAAGCCCGGACGTCCTCTTTGGCAGGGGGAGTTTCATATAATCAAAGATGCAGACCCTTCTTATTATTCCTACGATTATATATATGCCTGCCTCTGGCAGTCGGTTCTTCATGGGGTAAGAGCTATCCAGATATGGCAGTGGTCCCATGGAGACTTCGCTCATGTTGTAGCCAACAATATCTGTACCAGAGCGGAAACATTGGATGCCGCGGCAAGAGCATCTCTGGATTTGAGGAGATTAGCACCTTACATAACAGATTTTCCTCAAGCAAAAAGCCCGATTGCCATATTCTGGCCTTCTCCAAGCATTTACAGTAATGACTACTATATTCCTATGTTGAAAAAGTGTTATGAAGGAAGCTTTTTTGTCGGTTTTCCAGTCAGATTCATTACAGAAAAACGAATTAAACAGTTAAGCGAATATAAAATTCTGGCAATCCCTCATGTAAGAAGAATTTCAAACGATTCCTTAACACAGATTCTTGAGTGGGTAAAAAATGGCGGATACCTTTTCGTGACCGGCCCTGAGGCATTGTCTCAGGATAATTATGGCAAAAAACGGGATACGTCTGATTTTCTGAAAGATGGAATACACTCATTTGGAAAAGGCAAAATATCTTTTTTTAAGAAACCTTATGATAATATTAAAATAACAGATTTCTTTAATGAATTCGTCAAAATCTTTAAAGATTTGAATATAAAGCGCGATATAGAAGTACTGGAAAAAGATGGAAGCTTGCCTTGGGCTGTAGAAACAAGAGAAGTGGAATCTGATGAAGGAAAAATAGTTTACATACTGAATTTGAGTAAAAATACAAAAAGCTTGCAATTGAAATCAGGCCATAAACTTATGACAATAACTAATCTTATTAAAAATCAACCATTTTCCGAAAATTTTATTATTAAACCGATGGAAATACTCCTCTTAAAAATAACAGATACACACTGAAGATATTCCCTCCCGATGGAAGCGTCAGCGCGGAACAAGCGTTTGTAAACGAAAGCTTCAGGATTGATTTCAACGTACCTGTTTTAAGAAAAAGTCAAACATGGCAGTTGGCTTTGATCAATTCAGCTGACAACAGCAAAATCGACACTTTTGAAATCCCTATCTCGGAAATAAGAAAATCGGTAGACGTAAATGCTCCTCCGATGAAAGTAATTTCCGGAGACGATCTCAAA